>JBBSNE010000064.1:0-10434 GCA_038232815.1 Euzebyales bacterium
CGAGTGGTGGGGCTTGTTGACCGGGCGGAGTACAAACGGCGTCAGGCCGCCCCCGGGGTCAAGATCACCCGGCGAGCGTTCGGCCGGGATCGGCGAGTGCCGATCACCAGCGCGTGGCGCTAGACCGACGTCCCCGGCGGTACCACCTGCGGCCCCCATGTGGGTGTGCACTTCGGCCCGAGTGCGGGCGTAGGTGCGCATCGGGGACGGAGCCCGAGTGGGCGCACAACGGCCCCACCACATCGGCCCCACCCCACGGCCGCCACTACCCGAGGTCGCACCTCTGCGCGAATCAAGTCCAGTAGGTTGTATGGGACGGTCAGCAGGATTGGGTACACAAGATGGGTGATCCGAAGCAGGTTGTTGCGCATGGATATGACATGGTCGCAGAGGCCTACGCGGACTGGGGTCAGGGGGCCAAACACCCGACCAAACAGCGGTTCATGTCCATGGCCCGTCGACTGTTGCCAAACGGCGGCGTCGCAATCGACCTGGGGTGCGGGACCGGGGAGCATGTGACCGCCGAGCTGGCGGAGCACTTCGACACCACTGGCGTTGACATCTCGGCGCACAGCATCGACCTTGCGGCAGCGGGTGCCGTCTGCTCGATTCCTGGTCGCAGATATGACGGCCGTGGACTTTCCCTATGCAACGGTTGACCTGGTCACGGCCTTCTATTCGGTCATACACGTGCCCCGGCAGGAACATGCAGACCTCCTATGGCGAATCGTGGGCTGGTTGGTTCCCGGCGGAATCCTCATCCTCACCATGGGGCGCACATGAGGACGAAGGTATGGCGAACGACTGGCTTGGCGCACCCATGTTTTGGAGCAGCTGGGGTACCCAAAAAGAACCAAGATCTGATCACGCAGGCAGGGTTTGAGCTCGTTTCTGCCCAAACGGTGACGGACCTGGAGGACGACGCCGAGGTCACGCACCTGTGGATTGTCGCCCGCCGGCCGTCTTGACCAATTCATACTGGACCGAATTCGCGCCGAGGTGGGACCCGCAGCGGCTGTCCGTGTCCCTCCAAATCGCGCCTAGGTACGACCCCACCGGTTATTCAGTCGCCCCCGACGATTGACCACTCCAACCCGAAATCGCGTCTAGGTGCGACCCACACCGCTAGCCATCGACACGCTGTCCCTTGGCCCATTCGACGAGTGCGTCGTTGACCGCCTCGGGATGGTCGTACAACGACACGTGTGAGCCGCCGGGCACCACAACGTGGCGGGCGCCGAGCATCTTTGCGACAGCCGTCCCGCCCTTGACCGGCGTCATCTTGTCCCGTTGGCCGCTGATGACCAGCGCCTCAACGTCGAGGTCGGCTGCGACGGGTTCAGCGTCGAAGGCGGCACAGGCCGACAGATCAATGCCAAGTACGTCGAGGTTGCGTTCCAGCAAGCGGCGGGTCTGTGCAGAGGTCCACATCCCCGCCTGTCGATGGCCACCGAAACGGGATGCTGCGTTGTGGCTCCAGCCGACGATCAGATTGACCGCAAGTGAATCGCGTTCCCTCGCCGCCTCCAAAAGGGCCGGATGCACCGCCATCCGCGGAGCAGTCCCAATCAGGCCCACCCGACCGATGCGCTCAGGCCCCGCGGCAGCGGCTGCCAATGCGATCAACGACCCCATCGAATGGCCGACCACGGTGACACGGTCAACATCCAAGACATCCAGCAGCGACCCCACCCAGGCCCCCATGGCGCCCACGCTGGTCAGGGCGGGACCCACACTTCGACCATGCCCCGGCAGGTCGACTGCCACAACGGCCACACCCATCCCGGCCAGAAGCCTCGTCTGGTAGCGCCACACCGAATGATCATTGCCGGCACCGTGGATCAGCATGACCGCCTCGCGTGCCCCCTCAGGCCACTCCACGCCACCCGTATGGCCGAACACCGATCGGCCGTCCACCTCCAGCTTCATCAGCCGGTCTCCGGCACTGCCGGACCCGGTGCCACCGACCCCTGTGCCGCCGAACCCTGTGCCGCCGAACGCAGAGCCTGGTCGAGGTCGGCGATCAAGTCCTTAGGGTCTTCCAGACCCACCGACAGCCGGATCAACTCCTCCCCGATACCGGCAGCCTGCAACTGTTCGGCCGTCAGGCGCTGATGGGTGGTCGAGGCGGGGTGGATGACCAGTGAGCGCAGGTCTCCGATGTTGGCCAGATGACTGAACACCTCCACTGCTTCGATGAATGCCTTACCAGCGGGCCGCCCACCGTTGATGCCGAAGGCCAGCACCGCGCCCGCGCCCCCGGGCAACAACGTTTCAGCAAGCTCATGGTCCGGGTGGTCCGCCAGACCGGGATACGCGACCCAGTCGACCTGGTCATGGTCAGCCAAGAACCCGGCAATCGCCTGGGCGTTGTCGACGTGGCGGGGCATTCGGACCGCCAGGGTCTCACAGCCCTGGATCAGCGAGAACGCCGTGTCGGGCGACATGATCCCGCCAAAGTCCCGCAACCCCTCGGTCCGGGCCCGGGCGGCGAACGCGGCCGGTCCGTACTCGTCGGTGAAGGTCATGCCGTGAAAGCCCACGTACGGTTCGGTCAGCTCTGGAAACTTGTCGGAGGCCTCCCAGTCGAAGGTGCCACCGTCAATCAGCACCCCTCCCATGACACTGCCGTTGCCGGACAGGAACTTGGTCGCCGACTCATACACCAAGTCCGCCCCCAGATCGATCGGGCGGCACAGGACCGGTGAGGCGAACGTGTTGTCCACAAGCAGTGGCACGCCGGCCTCCTGAGCGATGGCAGCAACCGCCGGAATGTCCATCACCGTCATGACCGGGTTGGCGATGGTCTCCCCGATCACCAGCCGGGTGTCAGGAGTGATCGCGCCCGCCAGGCCCTCGTGGTCCCGTGGGTCGACGAAGGTCGTGTTGATGCCAAAGCGGGGCAGGGTGTAGCTGAGCAGGTTGACCGTGCCGCCGTACAACGCTGACGACGCCACGATGTGGCCGCCCTGCCCCATCAACGTCGCGATCGCCAAATGCACCGCGGCCTGCCCGGATGCGGTCGCGATCGCTGCGACCCCGCCGTGCATGGCCGCCACGCGTTCTTCCAGCACGGCCACGGTCGGGTTGGCCACCCGGCTGTAGACATACCCCGGACGGGCCTGCCGAAAGGTCTGGGCAGCGGTGTCGGAGTCCTCGAAGACAAACGAAGCGGTCCGGTAGATCGGGGTGATGCGTGCCCCTGTGACGGGGTCTGGTCTGGCGCCCGCATGAATTGCCAGGGTGTCGAATCCGTCTGCGTCCGGTGTGACCATCCCTGCACCCTACCGGGACGGTTCCAGCGTGATCGTCACCGGGCCGTCACAGACCATGTCGATGTCCATGTGGGCCCCCTCCCACGTCGGCCACCGACAGGTTCATCTTGCCGGCCTGATCGAAAAGATCCGCAACACTGCGGTCTTGGCGGCCAGCCAGCGGGCGTCGTCCTCGGTCGAGTCGTGGCCCACGCCGACCAGCGCCATCAACCCGCGGTCGATGCGGCCGGTGACCCGGCCCTCGACGGTGACCGACGCCCGGTGGACCCGTTGCAGCACGACCTTCATCCAGTGGAGGGTAAGTGGCCTGCGCCCAGCACGGCACACTTGACGGCAATGAACAGCCGCAGCCCCGACCGTCGCTTCACCCCAGCGCCCCCTGACGCGGTCGCCGCGCCGAGCACCCGCGTGAAGGTTCGCCGCGACACCAAACGCCGGGGCCGCTACGACACCGACGCGATTCATCAGATCCTGGACGCGACCCCGTTCTGCCATCTGGCCTACATCGTGGACGAACACCCGGTGGTGATCCCGACACTGCAGGTGCGAATCGACGACCATCTGTACCTGCATGCCTCAAGCGGCAGCCGTCTGGGGTTGCATGCCGGCACACCGTGGCCCGTCTCGGTAAGCGTCACCCTGTACGACGGTCTGGTGCTGGCCCGTTCCGGCTTTCACCACTCGATCAACTACCGCTCGGTCGTGGTGATCGGCGACGCAATTCTGGTCAGCGACCCACAGGAGAAGCTGACGGCCTTGAATGCCACGGTCGATCATGTGGTCGCGGGGCGCGCCAATGAGGTGCGCCCCCTAACTGCTCGGGAACTGGAGGCCACCGCGGTCGCCAGGCTTCCGCTGACCGAAGCCTCGGCAAAGATGCGCACGGGTCCGCCGGTCGATGAGCCCGATGACATCAGTTTGGACATCTGGGCCGGCGTGATTCCGCTGCGAACGGCCTACGGCGACCCGATCCCCTCCCCTGACCTCCCCGATGGGATTGACGTGCCTGATTCGGTGTCTGGTATGATGGAGGCGTAGCAATCTCAACCGCTGGACCGGGCCTGACCCGGCTGGCAGGAAGCGAGTGGCCGCCATGAGCGAGCACGCCCGAACCGTCAGCATCCTCGACCTGCAGTCGTTCAAAGATGCAGGGGAGAAGTTTGCGATGTTGACCGCATACGACTACCTGTCCGCGCAGATCCTTGATGAGGCCGGGGTCCCGGTCCTGCTGGTCGGTGACTCCCTTGGGATGGTGATGTTGGGCTATGACTCGACCGTCGCCGTGACGATGGAGGACATGCTGCATCACACCAGAGCGGTCCGACGCGGCGCGACAAAAGCTTTGGTCGTGGCAGACCTGCCGTTTGGCTCCTATCAGGGCAACGTGGACGACGCCGTCGCCAACGCAATCCGCCTGGTGAAGGACGGCGGCGCAAACGCGGTGAAGTTCGAGGGCGCCTACCTGGAGTTGACGCAGCGGCTGGTCAAGGCCGGTGTTCCCGTGATGGGACATCTGGGTCTGACGCCGCAGAGTGTCAACCAGATGGGTGGGTACAAGGTGCAGGGGCGCGACACCGCGGCCGCCGACAAGCTTGTGGCCGACGCCAAAGCGCTGGAAGCCGCAGGCGCGTTTGCCATCGTGCTGGAGGGCATCCCCTCAACCCTGGGCAAAACAGTCACTGACGCCCTGTCGATCCCGACGATCGGCATCGGCGCCGGTGCCGACACCGACGCACAGGTCTTGGTCTTTCACGACTTCTTGGGGCTGACCGCCGGCCGGCTGCCCCGTTTCGTCAAGCAGTACGCCACCTTGCGTGGCGAGATCGTCGGCGCCGCCAAGGCGTTCCAGGCAGAGGTCGCCTCAGGTGACTACCCCGGCCCAGAGCATCAATACTGAAGTGTTGCCGCCACGTCGTCTGCCAACCTGCTGAACGTCCGTAGCGCCTGGGCCGTCCGTGGCCCGTGCCAGGTCAATGCCTGCCCGTCGACGAACCGGGCAGGCACGTCGGAGCCCACCAACTCAGCGACCGCCGGCAGGTCTGCGTTGCCGAAGGCATAGGGTTCGCTGGGCAGCAACACGACATCAGCGCCGAACGCCGTGGAGGGGTCCAACGTCGGATACGGCTCATCAAAGCCGCTGAGCACGTTGCCGAATCCGCTGTTGGACAGCAGATCCTCTGCGTAGGTCTGCGGCCCCAGGCCCATCCAAGGCTTGCGCCAAATCAACGTCAGGGCCATCACCTTTGGTCGGCCGCCGATCCCCACCCCCGATGATTTTGCCGTCGGCACGGCGTGCTCGATGGCCGTCGCCAACGGTTCCGCCGCCCCAGGCCGGCCGATGACCTGTCCCAGCCGACGGGTCATGGTGATGGCGTCGGCGACCGTGTGGGGGTAGAACTCCTCAACCGTCATCCCTGCCTCGCGCAGCCGGTTGAGTTCCTCCGGTTTGTTCTCCTCAGTGTTGGCCAGCACGACGTCGGGGCGCAACGCCACGATCTGTTGGATCTCGGGGTTCTTGGTCCCCCCGACCCGAACCGCCCCCTCAGGTGCCCCCTCGGTGCAGTAGTTCGTCACGGCCACCAGATCCTGCGCCGCACCCATGGCGGCGACCGCATCGGTGATGCTTGGGACCAGCGAGACGATCCGCATCCCTCACTCCCGTGTTGCGGTGTAGTGGCCGCCCTCGATGGCGCGGGCCAAGACGAACAGGTAGTCGCTGAGGCGGTTCAGGTACCGCAGTGGGCTGTCCTCGGGAAGCAGGTCGGCCCGTTGCATGGCCACGACGTACCGCTCGGCGCGGCGGCACACGGTTCGCGCCAGGTCGATGGCCGCCCCCGCAGGCGAGCCACCCGGAACCACGAATTCCTGCGGCAAGGGATACCGGTCGGTCAAGCCATCGATGCGGGACTCCAACGCCGCCACCATCGAAGGCGTCGTCAGCGACACCCCCTCGGTCAACTTCGGCCAATGATCGACGTGGGTGGCCAGTTGAGCCCCGACGACGAACAACTCACGCTGGATCGTCAAGACGGCGTCGTGCCATTCCCCCGAGGCCAACGACGCACGACCAAGACCCAACGCCGATACCGTCTCGTCCACCGTTCCGTAGGCACTGGTGCGCAGGTCGTCTTTGTCCACCCGTCCGCCATACAGCAATCCGGTGGTGCCGTCGTCACCCCGCTTGGTGTAGACCTTCATGCGGTGCAGCCTACAAGGCGCTGCGCCTTACAGGCCGACGATGCGGACCCCAGCGTTGACCTTGTGGGCCTTGTTGATGCTGATCAGCATGGCGGTGACGGCCTCGATGGTGGCGGCATGGGTCAACGGGCCGGCGTTGACCCCGCGAAGACCGTCCAGCCGGTCGACCAAGTCGATGGTCTGCGCCACCGCCCCCGGGTCATCTCCGCACACCAGCACGTCTTCGTCGAAGACATGGTCTGTGTCCATCAGATGGACCGCCGAGACGTTGTTGAACGCGGTGGTCACCTTCCCGCCCGGCAACAACTCCGCAACCTCTTGGGCAGAGGAACCAGCGGGCACCGACACCAGGTGAGGGCCCCCGGCGAACCCCAGATGGTTGACCGCCGACATGACCACCTGTCCCGTGACCTGATCCGCCAAGGGGCCCAGCGTGTCCGCCATCCCCTCGTGGGGCACCGCGACCAACAGCATGTCGCTGCGCCCGGGAAGTTCCTCGTTGGCGCCACCCTCGACCCGGCCCGACCCCAAATGCTGTAGTCCTTCTGCTGCCGCCCGCCCTTTGTCCGCCTTGCGAGACCCGATCATGACGTCGACGCCCGCCATGGCCAAGCGGTACGCCAGCCCTTGTCCTTGGGGTCCGGTACCACCGATGATGCCTATCATTGATGAGGCAGGCTATCGGGGCGGTGGGACGGGCGCTCCGGGGGGTGGTGGGGGCGGGGTGGGACGCCCCGGCTCCCGTTGACCCGGCCCGCCGGGCGGCAACCCTGCGGGCGGCACACCATCTGGCCCGTGGCCGTTACCGCCGGCCGGGGGCACAGGCTGCCCGACGGGCACACCGATTCCGACGGGGGGCTGATGACCGTTGGAGGACGACAACTGATCGGCGGTCTTGACCTCCGACGCCTGACCGGCCAGATGATGATGCAACGACTCGGGCAGGCCACGCTTGACGGCCGCCAGCGCCTCCTTGCCCGAAATGGCTTCGCGTTCCACCAACAGCTCGGCCATCGAGTCCAACCCGGATCGCAGTTCGGTGAACTGTTCCACCAGATCCTTCAAATTGCTGGACAGGATCCGGTGCGCCTCGGTGTCGACGCGATGGGCAAAGTCGTCGGAGTACTCCTGCCCCTTGCCCAACTCCTCGCCCAAAAACACCGGGCGGTCATCGCCATAGCCAACCGGCCCGACGGCATCGGACATCCCGAAGTCCCGCACAATCGCGCGGGCAAGCTTGGTCGCCTGCAACAGGTCATTCGACGCACCGGTGGTCGGCTGGCCGAGCGCCACCAGCTCCGCCGCCCGGCCCCCCAACATGACCCGCAGTTTTGCTTCCAGGTAGCTCAAGGTGTGGATATGACGTTCGTCGATCGGTAGCTGGGTGGTGACACCCAGGGCCATCCCAACCGGCAAGACCGTGACCTTGTAGACCGGGTCGGCCTCCTCCTCCAAAAAGGCGGCCAAGGCGTGTCCGCCCTCGTGGTAGGCGACTGACTCCTTTTCTTTTTCGCCCAGCTGCAAGGTCGAACGTTCCCGCCCGATGGTCTGGCGTTCCCGGGCCCGTTCGAAATCCTCCATGCGAAGCTCCGGGGACCCTTCGCGAACCGCGATCAAAGCCGCCTCGTTGACCAGGTTCTTCAGGTCCGCACCGGCCATTCCCGGCGTGCCACGGGCGATGGTGACCGGGTCGACGTCTTGGCCGATGGGCTTGCCACGCATGTGGATGCGTAGGATCTGTTCGCGCTCGACCAGTGTCGGCAGCGGCACGACGATCTGGCGGTCGAATCGCCCGGGCCGGGTCAGTGCGGGGTCCAGCACATCGGGTCGGTTGGTCGCCGCCATGATGACCACGCCGGTGGAGGCCTCGAACCCGTCGATCTCCCCCAACAACTGGTTCAGGGTCTGCTCCCGTTCGTCGTGACCGCCACCAAGTCCCGCGCCACGTTTGCGCCCGATGGAGTCCAACTCGTCGATGAAGATGATCGACGGAGCGTTTTCGCGGGCGGTCTTGAACAGGTCCCGCACACGGCTGGCGCCGACGCCGACGAACATCTCCATGAAGTCCGACCCGGTGACGGAGATGAACGGCACGCCCGCCTCACCGGCCACCGCCCGTGCCAGCAGGGTCTTACCGGTCCCCGGAGGCCCGACCATCAACATGCCTTTGGGCACCTCAGCCCCGGCCTGTTGGAACTTCGTGGGGTCACGCAGGAACTGCACGACCTCTTGGATCTCTTCTTTGACCTCTTTGTATCCCGCGATGTCATCGAAGGTGGTGGAGGGTTCGTCGGTCTTGTGGATCTTGGCCTGAGATTTGCCGATCTGTCCCAACCCTCCCATCTGCCCCCGGGCCTGGCGGTTGAGGAACCAGATGAACCCGCCGAACAGCAGCAACGGGAACAACAGGGGCAACAGCAGTCCCAGGACGCCGCCGTCGTCGCTACGACCTTCGATGGCCACGTCGTTGTCGATCAGGAACTCTTGCAGGTCCCCATCGGATCCGATGACGGTCTCGACCGGCAGGAACGAGGTGAAGGTGGCGGGTTCGTCCTCGGCCACGAACTCCTCACGAAATTCGCCGCTGATGTTGTTCCCGGTGAACGTCACCGATTCGACTTGCCCGTCAAGGACCTGCTGGCGGAATTCTGAGTAGGTCAATTCTTCGTCGGTGTTGACGGTCCCCAAGCTGCTGAACAGCGTCACGATCAGAAGCACGACCAGGACAATGGTCAGAAGGCGGCTTCTGGGTGAGGCATTCACCCCTCCTACTGTCGCGGGAGGCGGCCACTTTCGCCACCCCCGACCGGACCGGTGTCGACCTGACCGCCAGGCCGGGTGAAAATACGGCCAAACAGGACGGCGAAGGACTAGCGTTGGGCCAATGCCACAGCAACTGGACACGACAGACCTGCGCCGGGCCCCCGAACCCACGCTTCTTGACGCGCTTGCCAGCGGTAATCCGTTGGCCTTGGCCGAGGCCTATCATCGGACCGTGCCGGCGGCCCATGCCGTCGCCAGGCGTCTGATCACCGGGGCGGACGCGGTCGAGGACCTGTTGTTGGAGGTCTACACCGAGGTGTGGCACAGCCCGCCGACCGATGGCCCTTTGGAGGGATGGATCCGCCGGCAGACCTGGCAACAGGGGGTGGATCAGCTCCGCGAACGTGGAGTGGCCCCCGCGTCGCCTTCCGCCGCCGGGTTGCTGCCAGATCTACCGGCCCCCGAGGTGCGATTCCTTGATGCTGCGGAGCGGGCGATCGCCGAACTGCCTGACGATGAACGTCGGGCTTTGCTGTTGGCGCACGACTCCGGCGTACCAAGTGCTGGCCAGGGTGACGGCGCCGCCGATTCGTTGGCACGTGCGCTGATGACGTTGGCGGGACCCGAAACGTCGACCGGCGACCGCGCGGCCCTGCACGAAGATGGCTGTGATGACGTCACCGGCATGGGCGATTGGTGCTTGGGGGTCGCTGACACCGGGGCGCAGGACGAGGTGTCTGAATCCATTCGTTCCCGGCCGGGATGCGCTGCGAAGTCCCGAGCGGTCCGACGTGGCCGCCGACGCATCGAAGGGCTTCCGGCAACCGCGGACATGGGCCAGCGAATCCTGGTCACGGTCCTCACCGCAGGCGGCCAGTCGGTGGCGCAGAGCACACCGCCCCCGGCCGCGGAGGTCCCCCCCGTGGAGTCGGTGCCCGAGGTCCCGCGTGAGCCAGAAACCAGCGAGTCCGAACCACAGACGGATGACCCGTTCGCCACGGGCCCACTCCCGACCATGGACGCCGCCTCGATCGACGACGACTACGACGACGACGCGGACGACACCGCGGACCTGCCGCAGGTCAGTGTCGCAGGCGACGATGACTACGTGGTGGATGAGGCCGTGGTCGATGATGACGTGGTGGACGACGACGTGGTCGACGATGACGCCGAGGCGGATGATGAGGACATGGCCCCG
>JBBSNE010000065.1:0-10352 GCA_038232815.1 Euzebyales bacterium
CGGCGTTGCCCGCAGAGGTGCCGCCGGAGATCCGTCGCACCCTGGCCGGACAACGTCGCGTGGTCATGGCAACCCAGGTCGACGGCGGGCTGGGACTGATGCCCGCCGTGTGGGGCGCAGGGTTTGGTTTGGATGTCCCGGACGGGGCGGGGCTTGACGAGCAGACGACCGCGACCGTGGTGGTGGATCATGACCCGGGTTTCAGGCCGACCCGAGTCGTGGGTGTGTCGATAACCGGCGCGGTGACAAACGGCGGTCCCACACCCAAACTGGTTCCGCACAAAGTGCGGTGGTGGTCAGGGTTCGACATCCAGACCGCCGAACTGTCCGGCCGCGCCACCGACACCATCGTCATTCCGGACTGAGGGGCACTGTAGGGGGGTCGGTCGCACCTAGGCGCGAATTGAAGCCGAACTGACAGGCACCCATCGTTGCCTATGGTGCATCCAGCTCATATGTGAGCGAGATCGCCCATGGTGGGCGATGCACCGGGGTGTGCGCTTTCGTCGGCCGGACGAGTTGGTGTATTGCGCTCTTGTGTGAGCGAGATCGCCCATCGTGGGCGGTGCAACGCCGTCGGAGGATTCTCGGCGCCGGAGGGGCGGCCCGAAACGGCCCTGCTGTCACCGTTGGCTCAGTCAAGAAGACGTCGGACGTCCAAGGCGATCTGTCGTTCTTCATCGGTGGCGATGACCAGCACCGCGGGAGTGGCCCCGGTCGGGCTGATGATCACGGGGCCGTGCTCGGCGTCTGCGTTGTCGTTGACTCGCTCGTCGAGTCGCAATCCGAGATGCCCCAAGGGCTGTATCACTGCCCGACGAACCGTGGGGGAGTGCTGGCCGATCCCCGCGGTGAACACCACCGCGTCCAATCCTCCCAACACCGCCAGGTAGGCGCCGATGTATTTGCGCAGCCGGTGGGCCATGACCTCCAGGGCAAGTCGGGCGTCGGTGTCCCCGTCGTCGGCTGCCTCTTGTACCCGTCGTAGGTCGTTGTCCCCGGCCAGACCCATCAGGCCCGATTGTTTGTTCAGCGCCTGCTCGACCTGGTCGGGTTCCATACCGGCCCGGATCATGTGGAACACCACCGCTGGGTCCAGATCCCCCGAGCGGGTGCCCATCACCAATCCCTCCAGTGGTGAAAGTCCCATCGAGGTGCCCACCGACTTCCCGCGGTCGATGGCGCAGGCCGAGGCGCCATTGCCAAGGTGCAGGGTGATCAGCTTCAGTTCGTCCAGGGGCCGCCCCACAGCTTCGGCCGCGCGTGCGGCGACGTAGGCATGTGAGGTGCCGTGAAACCCATACCGGCGGACCCCGTGGTCTGCATACCAGTCCTGTGGCACCGCATACCGAAAGGCCTGTGGCGCAAGGGTGGTGTGAAAGGCGGTGTCGAACACCGCGACGTGCGGCACGTCGGCCCACAAGCCTCTGGTGATCGAGATCCCCTCCAAGGCTGGTGGGTTGTGGAGCGGTGCAAGGGGTGACAGTGCCGCAAGCTGGGCGATCACGTCATCGTCAAGAACCGTCGGGGCGGTGAAGGTCTCGCCGCCGTGGACGACCCTGTGACCGACGGCCCGCAGGTCACTCAACAGGTCGTTGTCCTGCAAGAAGGTTGTGATGCCATTCAGGGCAGCCTCGTGGCTGCTGGAGATCCCGGGACCAAGGTCACTGGTCTGCTTGCCGTTGTAGAGAGCGACCTTCGCGTGATGGTGGGCTTCGCCGATTCCCTCCACCAACCCTGACGCCACTGTCTGCAGTGGGTCGTCGGCCTTGACCTGGAACAACTCGAACTTCACCGAGGAACTGCCGGTGTTCAGGACCAGGATGCTCATTCGTGCTCGGCGACATCGGCGATCTGGGCCTGGATCGCGGTGATCGCCACGGTGTTGACCACGTCGGGGACCAGGCAGCCGCGCGACAGGTCGTTGACCGGCTTGTTCAAGCCCTGTAGCACCGGACCGATGGCCACCGCCCCGGCCGAGCGCTGCACCGCTTTGTAGGTGTTGTTGCCGGTGTTCAGGTCGGGAAAGACGAACACGGTCGCATGCCCCGCGACCTCGGAATCCGGGAGTTTTTTCTGTCCCACCCCCGCGTCGATGGCCGCGTCGTACTGGATCGGTCCCTCGACCGGTAGTTCGGGTGCCCTCTGTTTGACCAACTCGGTCGCCTTGCGTACCCGGTCGACGTCCTCGCCCGACCCCGACCCGCCGGTGGAGTACGACAACATCGCCACGACCGGGTCGATGCCAAACGTCCGGGCGGTCTGGGCGGAACTGAGGGCGATGTCAGCCAACTGCTCTGCCGTCGGGTTGGGAATGATGGCGCAGTCGCCATAGACCAGGACCCGGTCCGCAAGAAGCATCAAGAACACGCTGCTCACGCTGTCGACCCCCGGGCGTGTCTTGATGAACTCAAAGGCAGGACGGATCGTGTGCGCGGTGGTGTGGGCCGCCCCGCTGACCATGCCGTCGGCCTCTCCCAGATGCACCATCATCGTTCCGAAGTAGCTGACGTCGGTCATGACCTCCTCCGCCCGGTCCATCACCATGCCCTTGTGCGAACGGACTTCGACATAGACCTCGGCGAAGCGTTGCCGGTCAGGACTGGTGGCGGGGTCGATGATGGGGATGTCACCCAGATCGACGCCGACGGCCGACGCCTGCCGCCGCACCTCTTCCTCCACACCCAACAACGTCAGGTCGACCACGTCACGCCGCCGCAACAATGACGACGCTTTGAGGATCCGCTCGTCGGTCCCCTCGGGTAGCACGATGTGTTTGCGATCCGCGCGCGCGCGTTCGATCAGGTCGTACTCGAACATCAGCGGGGTCACCCGTCCAGACCGTGTCACCTCGATCCGCTCCAAGAACGCCAAGGTGTCGACATGCGTCTCGAACAACCCCAGCGCGGTCGCGATCTTGCGAGCCGATCCGGCGCGGATCACCGGGGCCACCTGTGACACCGCCTGGGCGGTGGCATAGGTGTCGGTGTCGATGGCATAGATCGGTGTGGGAATGCCGCCCAGCCCTTCCAACAGCCGCAGGATTTGTGGGTGCGGCGCGATTCCCCCCGTCAACATCACACCGGCGACATCGGGGTAGGTGTCGGCGATACGACTGGCCAACGTCCCGATCAAGACATCCGGTCGATCGCCGGGCGCGATAATCAGTTCACCGTCGCTCAAACGGTCCAACATGTTGGGGAGGGACATGGCCGCCACCTTGAAGCTGGTGACCTCGACATCGACGTCGCCGCGGCCGCGATGGACTTGGTGGGCGCCCAACGCGTTGACCACCTCGTCAAGGGTCGGCATGCCCAGACCGACATCCTCGGGGATCACCGATATCAAGACGTCGCTGTCCTGCAGAAGATCCCGGACCGCGGGGACGTTGTCAGGCAGTACTCGATTAACGATGATCGCTGCGGTCGTCACCTGCTCACCCGCCAGCGCGGTTGCGGCCACCTGGACCGATTCCGCCACCTCCGCCGGGTCGTGTTCTCCGCCGTTGACCAGGGCGACGACGGAGGCGCCGAGGTGGTTGGCCAGACGAGCGTTGAAGTCGAATTCGAGCGCCGAACGGGTGCCGGTCTGATCGGTCCCCTCGATCAGGACGAACGCGCAGCGTTCCGCTAGGTCGCGAAAGGCAGAGATGACGCCTTTGAACACCTCGTCCTGCTTGCCCTGTGCCAACAACGCATCGACGTCCTCGTCGGTGAAGGCGAAGGCCGCCCGATCCCCCAGCTGATAGCGGTCGCGCATCAAGGCAACGCGATGGTCATCGGGTCCTGCCACGACCGGGCGGAAGTAGCCGATGTCGTCGACTCGTCGGCTGAGCAGTTCAAGGACGCCCAGTGCGACAAGCGATTTACCGGACCGGGGTTGCACCGCCGCCAAGTACAACGCGGTGGCGGGGGGCGGTGTCGGTGCAGCCATGCCGGCATCCTTCCCGGCGGTCGGTATTGGACGCAAGTGTTCGGGGCACTCTGGCACCCATGGATCTGTTCGAGGGTGCGATCACCGGCGCCGCATTCGCCAGCGGGGACGCGGTGGTCGCCGGCACGTGGGCCCGTTCGCCCTTTGGGCAGTTCATCGATGTGATGTGGCGCCGACCGGACGGCACACGGATCTTGCTGGCACCCTCCCATGAGGTGGCGATCTACGTGTCGGGTCTGTACTCCTTCGACGAAATGGAGGTGGTGCCGATCCATGGGGGCATCCGTGACGCACAGATCAGCGTGTGGGCGGGGCCACTGGAGTTTCATGCCCACCTGGCGCCACGTGATTGGCGTTCGTGGCTGTTTGGCCTGCGACCCCGATCACTGCGCCGTTCGCCGTGGTGGATCAGCCTGGAAGACCGCCTGGCCCGCCCGTTCGTCGGGACGTTGTTGGGTGGGGGCGCGGGGGTTCGGGCGGCGGGGACCGCGCCCGGGGGGCAGCAGGAATACTACGGCGCGGATGACTGGCGTAGGATCACCGCCGCAAGCCTTATGGTCCACGGTGCGCCTGCCGGGGACCTCGCCGATTTTCCCGCGAATTTCGGTGTCGGGTTGAGTGCCTTTCCGACCATCCCGTCGTCGGTTCGGGTTGGCACGCTGATCAGATCAAAGGGGTGAGACATGTCACAGTTGGCCGAGATCGCCTTGGTGGACGGCGTGCCGATGCCGCTTGACCAGGCCAGCATGCGGATCACCGATTCTGGCGTGTCCCGTGGGGACGGGGCGTTTGAGACCATTGGTGTCTGGAGGGGTCGGCCTTTCCGGTTGGCTGATCACCTGTCACGCCTGAACCGGTCCCTGTCGGCGCTTGCGCTCCCGCCCGCGCCACTGGACGCCCTTCGCCACGAATGCGCGACGTTGACCGACGGGGTCGTCACCGACGCTGCCCTTCGTGTCTACCTGACCGCCTCTGGTACCAGGATCCTGACGCTGTCCGCCCCGCCGCAGAGGAGTCCCCTGAAGGTGCTGATCCCGCAACCGGCGCCATGGATCCAGCCGCGGGACACCTATCATCCGGCGGGTGCCAAGAGCATGTCGTACGGACCCAATATGGCCGCCGGGCGACTGGCGCAACAAGCCGGAGGTGACGACGCACTGTTGTTCAGCGTGCCAGACCGCTTTGTTTTGGAGGGTCCGACCTTCGGCGTGCTCTTCGTCAAAAGGAAGGTCATCCACGCGCCGGCCGTCGACCTGGGGATCGTCGATTCGATCAGCCGTTTGACAGTCATCGAGGTGGCCCGTCACCACGGCTTGGAGGTGCGGACCGGCCAGTGGCCCCTGGAGACCCTGGTTGATGCCGACGAGGTGATCACCAGTTCCTCACTCCGACCCGCAACAGCAGTCCACCGGGTCGGTGAGTGGCGCTACCACAGCCACTCGGTCGCCGAGCTGTTGAATGATGGACTTCAGCGTATGAGATGCGAATCCCGTGTCGAATAAGGTTTACTACCACATAGCAGCGACAGTCGAGGAGCGACCGCGTGAGTCAGGCACAGTCACCGCAAGCTGATTGGTATCCGGACCCGTCCGGACGTTTCCAGTTCCGCTATTGGGACGGTGAGGCGTGGTCAGGTCATGTCGCCACCGATGGCAGGACCGAGTGGGACACGCCAGGTGCCCCGAACCCCGGCGGCATGTCGGCTGAGGAGTCCATTGAACAAGAACACGTGACATCTGAGCCCGAGGCAGCGGAGCCCGTCACGACCGCGGCCGTCACGACCGATGACGAACCCCTCGACCAAGACGTGGGCTCCGACCAGGTCGATGCCTCGGCGGAAACCAGCGGTACCGGCGACGTCAATCGTGATGCCAACACGCGGGCCGATCTTCCGAGCGAGGTCCGAACTTGGCTGGATGAGGTTGCCGCCCAGGTCAAACCCAGGTTGAATCGGATCGCTGAGGACTGGTCGAAACAACCACAATCCGATGCGGCGCCGGCCTGCGCCTATGGGCTGTTACTGGGCCATATGGCACGGTTGCATCCGCACATGCGAGCAGATTTGTCGCGCGTGGCCGAGGCGCATGCTTCCTTTTCAACGCTTGAGTCGGGCCACCGGTTGGAGATATTGGACGAGATCGCCGGTGACCAACGACGGGCCGCAGCCTGGCTGGGCCCTCTGATCGGCACCGACGACAGCGAGCGCGTCAGCCTGTTGTTCGACTGAGGCCTACCCCGGGATCCGTTTGCGTAGGTAGCCGATGGCCTGCGCCCCGGCGGCTGCAACCGGTACGGCCAGGAACGCCCCCAGGATGCCCAGCAGGAATCCCCCCACCGCCAGCGCGATGATGATGGCCAGCGGATGAAGTTCCAAGGCACGACCAAGGATCAGCGGCTGTAGCAGGTTGCCTTCCAAGGCCTGAACCCCGAGCACGACCAAGACGACCAACAGGGCGGTACCGGGACCGTTGCTGGCCAGCGCCACCAAGGCCGCCAACATTCCTGAAATGGTCGCGCCCACGACGGGGAACAATCCGCCGAAGAACACGATCACGCCCAACGGCAATGCCAGATCCACTCCCAGGATCCACAACCCCAGGCCGATGAAGACGGCGTCGACGACGGCGACGATCAGTTGGCCCTGGATGTAGCCGCCAACTGTCCTCCAGCCCATCTGGCCGATGATGTTGACATCTTCCTGTACCGATTCGGGGAAAAGGCGGCGCACCCAACCGGCGATCAGCCGGCCGTCCTTCAAGTAGAAGAACACCACGATCAGGGTCAACAGCACGCTGGTGGCGGTCTGGAAGAAGCGGCCGGCGAATGCCACCGCGTTGGATACGCCCCCGCTGCCGTCCTCGCCGCCTTCACGCAGACCTTCGGTGACCCGGTCGATCAGATCGTCCAGACGGATGGGATCAAGCCCGAACGGACCGCCCCGTAGGAAGCGGTCGACTTGGTCGTATCCCTCCCGTACGGACGTCTCAAGCGAATCGAACTGTCCGGCGATCTGGGGGGCGATGAAGGACACGACGGCGGTGACGATGCCAAAGCCCAGCAGTAAGACCACGGCTGCGGCCAATGCATCGGGTACCCCACCCTTTTTCAACCTGTCGGTGATGGGTTGGAGCACCGCTGCCGGGAACAACGCGATCACCAGAGGAATGATCACCGAGGACAGTTGCGAGATGCCCAGTGCCAAGACGACCATGATGATCGCCAGGCCGATGAAGGCCCAGGCGTAGGCCCCCAGCTGGATGGTCAACCGCTTGTTCAGCGGTACCTGCAGAGCTGCAGCCACATCCTGCTGATCAACCGTCGGCAAGACCTTGTCGCTGAGTCCCGTTTCCTCCGCCGCCTCGACAGTCTCAACCGAAGGGGTCTGGCCTGGTGCCGGGTCTTCCCCTGGTGGATACGCCAGGGGGTCATGGGTCGTCATGTGATCAGATGTTGACACAGAGCGCGGGTCAGATGGGCCAGGTCCTTCGTCGCGGATTGTTCCCGAATGGAGTGCATGCTCAACAGGCTGTTGCCGATGTCGACGGTGGGCAAACCCAGACGGGTGGCCGTCAACGGACCGATGGTCGACCCACTGGGTGAGTCAGCACGGTTGGTGAAGTGTTGGAACGGAACGTCCGCGGCGACGCAGCAGGTGGCGAACCAGGCCAAGGTCTTGGCGTCGGTCGCGTAGGCCTGATTGGCGTGGGTCTTGATGACCGGTCCGCCGCCGAGCCGTGGCCGGTGGCCGTCGTCGTGTTTGTCGGCGTAGTTGGGATGCAGCGCATGGGCCGAATCGCAGCTGACCAACATCGAGCCAGCAATGGCGCGCGGGACGGCCTGCGGATCGTGGTCGCCCGTTGCGGCCACCAGGCGACGCAACGTGTCTTCGAGGAAGGGGCCCGCGGCGCCCTCCGCAGACTTTGATCCCACCTCCTCGTGATCGTTGCACACCACCACCTGTGTCGATGCCGCTTGGGGGGCGTCGAGCAGGGCCTGCGCAGCGGCATGACAACTGACCAGGTTGTCTTGGCGGGGGGCGAAGACGAACTGCTGATGCAGCCCGCCGAGGGTGGCCGGCTGGGTGTCGGCCAGAACCAGATCCCAGCCCATGATGTCGTCGTGGTCGTGGCCCGGCGGCAGCAGATCAGCCAGTTCCACCTCGTCCGCTGCAGCAGCGAACATGGGCACCAGGTGGTTCTGGGGATTCACCTGGAAGCCCTTGTCGTTGATGTCGCGGTTCATGTGGATGGCCAGTGAGGGGATGCGCAGCAGCGGGGTGGACGCATGGACCAACGTCGTCCGCCCACTGCGGCCCACGATACGGCCGGCCAGGGTCAGGTCACGGTCCAACCAGGTGTAGTGCAGCGGGCCGCCGTAGACCTCGACGGCAACCTGTCCGTAACCGGATTTGGACACCACTGGCCGGGGGCGTACCCGGTACGTCGGTGAATCAGTATGTGCGCCGATCAGGCGAAACCCCGACTTCGACGGCGGTTCGCTGCCCATCCGGAATGCAGCGATGGAACCGCCATCGCGGATGACATACCCGGTCTGGCCGGCCTCCAAGGACCACTGCTGCCGTTCCTCCAGCGCGGTGAACCCGTCATCCTGCAGACGTTGGGCCAGTTGGGTCACGGCATGAAACGGTGAGGGGCTTGCATCGATGTAGGCGCACAGATCCTGGCCCCCGCGGAGGTCGTCCCCGGTCGGTGTGGCGTCCGGCAGGTCGTCTTCCATCGACGGCCTACAACTCGTCGAATGCGTGAGCCATCAACTTCTCCTGCTCGAGCTCGTGGCTCGTGTGGGATCCTGTGGCAGGGCTGGCGCTTTCGAACCGGGTCGCGCGCTTCAGCTCAAGGTCGTCGCTGACCGCTTCGCAGGCGTTGTACAGACGACTGCCGCTGAAGGGCCAGGGACCCATGTTCTCTGGCTCGTCTTGTACCCACATGACGTCGGCAATGTGTGGATAGGAGCGCAACGCCTCTTCGATCTGGGTCTGGGGGAAGGGGTAGAGCTGCTCGACTCCGACCACCGCTGCGGGTTTGTCGTGCGCATCGCGGTAGGCGATCAGCTCATGGCGGATCTTGCCTGAGCACAACACCACCCGGCGGACATCAGCGGCGTCCGGACCGTCGTCTTCGGCCAGGATTTCGGCGAAGGTGCCGTCGGTGAACGCCATGGCCGGCGAGGTCGCCGGCTTGGCCCGCAACATCGACTTGGGGCTGAAGACCACCAAGGGCTTGCGAATCTCACGGTGCATCTGACGGCGCAGCAGATGGAACCACTGGGCCGCCGTCGACGGCTGCGCGACCTGGATGTTGTCCTGCGCCGCCAGGGTCAGCCACCGTTCGATACGGGCCGACGAATGTTCTGGGCCCTGCCCCTCATACCCATGCGGCAACAACACCACCAGTCCGGACTCCTCCCCCCACTTGTCCTCCGCAGCCGTGATGAACTGGTCGATGATGACCTGGGCGCCGTTGGAGAAATCGCCGAACTGCGCCTCCCAGACCGTCAGCGCCTCAGGACGGGCCACCGAGTAGCCGTATTCGAACCCCAGCGCACCGAACTCGTGCAGGGGGCTGTCATAGATCATGAACTGGCCGGGGTCGACGCCGTCCATGGGGTCGAGGTGACGCAAGGGGATGTATTCGGTGGCGTTGGTGTGATCGATCAAGACCGAGTGGCGTTGGCTGAAGGTGCCACGCCGTGAGTCCTGGCCGGCGAAGCGGACGCTGATGCCCTCGTGAACGAGCGTGCCCAACGCCAGCATCTCAGCCATGGGCCAGTCCACCGCGTCCTCGTCGGCCTGCTGGGCGCGCTTGGACAACAGGCGGGCAAGCTTCGGGTGCGGTTCGAAGTACTCCGGCCAGGTCGTCAGCGCCTTGGTGACCACCTTCAGACGGTCCAACGGAACCGCCGTCTTGACGTGATCCAACACGCCGACGACGGTCGGCGGGGGCGGCAGCTCGTTGGCTTCTGGCTTGCTGGCCTTGGTCTGGTTCAGTGCCTCCTCCAGCTTTGTCTTGAAATTGGCCAGCGCCTGCTCGGCCTGCTCCACGGTCAGGTCACCCCGGTTGACCAGTTCTTCGGTGTAGATCTTGCGGACACTGCGGTGCTTGGCGATCGCCTCATACATGATCGGCTGGGTGAACGCCGGCTCGTCGCCCTCGTTGTGTCCGTGCTTGCGGTAGCAGACCATGTCGACGACCACATCGCGTCCAAATGTCTTGCGGTAGTCAAGCGCCAACTTGACGACGCGGACACAGGATTCGGGGTCGTCGCCGTTGACGTGGATGATCGGGGCCGAAACCATCTTGGCGATGTCGGTGCAGTATTCGCTGGAGCGTGACTGGTGGGGGGCCGTGGTGAAGCCCAATTGGTTGTTGATGACGATGTGAACGGTCCCGCCGGTCTCA
>JBBSNE010000066.1:0-10342 GCA_038232815.1 Euzebyales bacterium
AACCACGTGTCGGTTGATCCGATCAAGCCGGCGGTTGCCGATCTGTCGGTGGTGACCGCGCTTGGGGGCAAGACGTTGTCGATCACGTGTGACCACCAGGGAACGGCCACGGTCACGTTTGCCTGATCAGGGCGATTCGTCGAGGCCATAGGCGTTTCGTAGGGACTCCTCCCACTCCGTGTCCTTCGACGGCCTGTCCCCTTTCGCAGTGTCTGGGGGCGTACCGTCTGCTGGGGACTCCGAAGAGGCCACCGGGGTGGGGCGGGTGGTCCGCGCAGGCACGACCACCTTGTCTGTCACCGGGGCGCCGTGTGCGTGGGCAAGGGGCGCGCGTGGGTCCATCGTCGTCGCCGCGACCGCGGTGGTGAACGGCACCGCCAGGACCAGGCCGATCGACCCCACCATGGTCCGCACGATCTCTTGGGCGACCAGTTCGCTGGTCAGGGTCTCAGCGATCGGGCCTCCGCCGACGGTGAACAGGATCAACAGGGGCAGGGTCGCCCCGGCGTAGGCCAGGAACAGGGTGTTGACGGTGGCGGCGATGTGGTCACGTCCGACCCGCAACGCCTCGCTGAAGATCCTGCGGTCCGAAGCAGAAGGATCGGCGCGTCGCAGGGCGGCCACCGTCGAAACCTGGCTGACGGTCACATCATCCAACACCCCCAGCGTCCCCACGATGATCCCCGCAAGCAACAGGCCGCGAACATCCACGGCCTGGCCGGTGGCAAAGCGCAGGAACTGCACGTCCTCGCTGGACAACCCGGTCAGGTTGGTCGCCTCCACGCTCAGCAGCGCCAACCCGACGGTGGACAACAACGCCACCGCGGTGCCGGCGACCGCGGCCTTGGTCGTCAACGACCAACCGTGGCTGAGCGGCAACGTCACCAACATGACCGCCATGGCAACCACGATGGCGACCAACGTCGGGTCGCGACCGGCCAGCAGGGCGGGGATCGCAAACCCGACGATCAACAGGGCCGAGGCCACCAGCCCGATCAGTGCCCGAACGCCCTGCCAGCGGCCCAGCATGATCACCGCCAGCCCGAACGCGACGGCCAGCAGCGCCAGCGGGAGTCCGCGCTGGAAGTCGACGATGGCGTACTGCTCTTCAAGGTCGACCGCGTTGATCTGCGCGATTCGGACCGCCTTGCCCGGTGCATAGCCCCCGGTCTCGTCCACCGTCTCAATCGTCAGCCGGCGGCCGTCGTCGGTGCGGACGTCAACCGACACCGCAATGGCGCCCGGAAGGCTGAAACCGTCGTCGGCGGGCCCCAACTCGCGGACCGCCAAGATTTCGGCGTCGATCGGCGCCTCACCCTGCTGGGCGAAGCCCTGCTGGTCGGCTTCGGGCGGGCCGCCGTAGGGATAGAGCACGGCCAGACCGATGACGGTCAGGACGGCCAGGCCCAGAACGAAGGCGGTCAGGGCCTGCTGGCGGCGGCGGATCCCGGTCATCCCGGGCCACGCTACCGCCAGCGGCGCTGTCTCAGAGGAACGCGGGGGCGAACACCAGGCTGACGATGGTCATGACCTTGATCAGGATGTTCATCGCGGGGCCAGAGGTGTCCTTGAACGGGTCACCCACGGTGTCGCCGGTGACGGCGGCCTTGTGGTTGTCCGACCCCTTGCCGCCCAGGTTTCCTGCCTCGATGTACTTCTTGGCGTTGTCCCATGCGCCCCCGGCGTTGGCCATGAAGATGGCCAGCATGAACCCGGTCGACAGCGCGCCGGCCAGCAGGCCGCCCAATGCCTCGGGGCTGACGAAGCCGACGACCAACGGGAGGATGACCGCAAGCGATCCGGGGATCACCATCTCGCGCAACGACGCAGAGGTGGAGATGTCGACACAACGGGCCGAGTCAGGTTTGACGCCCACGGCACCTTCCCGCAGGCCGGGGATCTCGGCGAACTGCCGGCGGACCTCCACGATCATGGCCTGTGCCGCGCGGCCAACCGACTTCAAGGTCAGCGCCGCGAAGGCGAAGGTCGACATCGACCCCAGGAACAGTCCGCTGATGACGGCCACGGAGGTCAGGTCGATGACCTCAAGACCCACCGCGGCGGTGTAGGAGCGGAACAGGGCCAGCGCCGTCAGGGCGGCCGAGCCGATGGCAAAGCCCTTGGCCACTGCAGCCGTGGTGTTGCCCAGGCTGTCCAGACCGTCGGTGACCTCGCGGACCTCCGGGGGAAGGTGGGCCATCTCGGCAATCCCGCCGGCGTTGTCAGAGATCGGGCCGTAGGCGTCGACCGCGACGACCGCACCGGTGGTGGCCAGCATGCCGATCGCGGCCAGGGCGGCGGCGTACAGACCGCCGTTGGCGATGTTGAACGCGGCCTCACCCAAACCGTATGAGGCGGCCAGGGCGCCCACGATCAAGATGACGCTGGCGACGGTCGACAGCATGCCGTCGGCGATCCCGGCAATGATGACGGTGGCCGGTCCCGTCTCGGACTGTCCGGCCAACTTCTTGACGGGGGAGTAGTGGTCAGAGGTGTAGTACTCGCTGACGAAGCCGATGGCGTAGCCGGCCAGCAGTCCGATGATGATGACGGCGCCCAGCAACCAGCCGTTGTCGACCTCCGGCACCCCGGCGAACACGATCGCACCCGCCACCAGCGACACCAGGCCCGTGATGATCATCGCCAGGTTGGTGCCGAAGTGCAGCTGTGAGGACAGCGACTTTCCCTCACGCCCCCGCACCAGCAGGGCGCCGATGATCGAGGCGATCATGCCGATGCCAGCCACCAGCAGGGGGAACAGGTAGGTGGCCTCCAACAGCGATCCGCCGGGGATCTCGCTGATCTCCCCACTGATCGCGCCGTTGCCCAGGAACCCGCCGAACAGCAGGGCGCTCAGGATGATCGGGGCGACGATCGAACCGGCGTAGGACTCAAACAGGTCCGCCCCCATGCCGGCGACGTCGCCGACGTTGTCTCCGACGTTGTCTGCGATCGTGGCCGGGTTACGGGGATCGTCCTCGGGGATCCCCGCCTCGACCTTGCCAACCAGGTCCGCGCCGACGTCGGCGGCCTTGGTGTAGATGCCGCCGCCGATGCGGGCGAACAATGCGATCGATGACCCACCCAGGCCAAACGTGGCAACCACGCTGAACGCATCGGTGACGCCCAACAGGTCGACGAAGAAGATGTAGCACAACGAGATGCCGAGCAATCCCATCCCGGCGACGGTGAAGCCCATGACCGCCCCGCCCTTGAACGCCAACGGCAGTGCTTTGGCGGCGCCCTCACGGGCGGCGTTGGCGGTCCGTACGTTTGCGGCGGTTGCGATCTGCATACCCACGACCCCGGCGATGGCAGAGAACAACGCCCCCATCACGTAGGCGATTGCGCCATATGGCAGGCCGTAGGGCAGGACGATCGCGATCAGCACCGTCATGATCAGGACGAAGACCGCGACCCAGCGGTACTCGCGCTTCAGGAACGCCTGGGATCCCTCTCGGATGGCCGCCGCCAACTCCTTCATCACTTCGGTACCCTCGTCGGCGGCGTTGACGACGGTGCTGAAGTGGTAGGCCAACCCAAGGCCGGCCAGGGCCGACAGTGCGGCGAAGTAGGGGATGAAGCTCATTGTTGTCTTGCTTTCGTGGTTGTCGGACCGTGGCTGGCAACACCCAAGACCCGTAGGTGTCGCGGCCCGGCGTCACCGCTGACACAGCGGCCTCGAAGAGAAGGGATTTGCCCAACACAACATTGCCTGTTGGGCACAGGTCGACGAAGTGTACGGCCCGCCCGCAAGGTTAGGGACGTTTTTCCACAGTGTGTCGGACCGACTTTGTGCGAAAGTACGGTCGGGCTGGTAACCATCCTTAGTACATGAGCAAAAGCCTCGTCATCGTCGAGTCGCCTGCCAAGGCGGCCAAAATCGGCAAAATCCTGGGCAGCGACTACGTCGTTGAGTCCAGCGTCGGTCATATCCGTGACCTGCCCGCAAACGCCGCGGAAGTTCCTGCTGACCTCAAAGGCAAGCCGTGGGCCTCGATGGGGGTCGACACCGACAATGACTTCGAACCGGTGTACGTCATCAACCCCGGCAAGAAGAAGACGGTTGCCAACCTGCGCAAGCTGATCAAGCAGTCCGACGAACTGATATTGGCCACCGACAAAGACCGCGAGGGAGAGGCCATCGCCTGGCATCTTCTGGAGGTGTTGAACCCGAAGGTGCCGGTCAAGCGCATGGTGTTCGGCGAGATCACCGATCAGGCCATTCACCGAGCCATCGACAACACCATCGACTTGGACGAGCGTCTGGTGGACGCCCAGGAGGCACGGCGGATCCTGGACCGGCTGTACGGGTACGAACTGTCCCCGGTGCTGTGGAAGAAGATCAATCCGGGACTGTCGGCCGGCCGTGTCCAGTCGGTGGCGACCCGCATCATCGTGGAACGTGAACGCGAGCGGATGGCGTTCGTCTCGGCTTCGTACTGGGACCTGACCGCCCAGCTGGTCAAAGAGGGATCCACGCCCTTCGAATCAGGGATGACAGCGTTTGACGACGCCCGTCTGGCCACGGGCAAGGACTTCGACCAGCAGGGTCAAATGGCCAACACCGGCGTCCAGCGGTTGGACCAGCCACGTGCCCAGGCGTTGGCCGCGGGGCTGGCAGATGCCGACTTCACGGTGACATCGGTCGAGACCAAGCCGTATCGGCGCAAGCCACCTGCGCCCTTTTCCACGTCGACGTTGCAACAAGAGGCGGGCCGCAAGCTGCGCTTCACCACCCAGCGCACCATGCAGGTCGCCCAACGGTTGTATGAAAACGGCTACATCACCTACATGCGCACCGACTCAACCATGCTGTCGGACACCGCGATGAAGGCTGCACGAAACCAGATCCGCGACACCTTCGGCCCTGACTATCTGCCGGACTCCCCACGCATCTACTCAAAAAAGTCGAAGAACGCCCAAGAGGCGCACGAGGCCGTGCGCCCCGCCGGTGAGAGCTTCCGCACACCTCAATCATTGCGGGGGGAGTTGGGCGCGGAAGAACGCAAGCTGTATGAGCTGGTGTGGATGCGCACCGTCGCAAGCCAGATGGAAGACGCGCGCGGTCAGACCGTCACCGCTCGTATCCAGGCCACGGTCGGGCCCGAGGGAGGGGATGAGTCGGGCAAGACGGCTCACTTCGGGGCCAGCGGCCGCACCATCACGTTCCCAGGCTTCCTGCGGGCGTATGTCGAGGGATCCGATGATCCCGACGAGGCGCTGGCCGACCGTGAGACGTTCTTGCCGCAACTGGCCGAGGGCGATGTGCTGACGGCGGACGACGTCCAAGCAGTCGGACACGACACCAAGCCGCCCTCGCGGTACAACGAGCCCAAACTGGTGCAAAAGCTTGAGGAGTTGGGCGTTGGTCGCCCCTCCACCTACGCCTCGATCATCTCCACCATCATCGGACGGGGCTACGTGTGGAAAAAATCCGGGGCGTTGGTGCCCTCCTTCACCGCCTTTGCGGTGGTCGGGCTGTTGGAACGACACTTCACGCACTTGGTGGACTACGCGTTCACCGCCCGGATGGAGGACGATCTGGATGAGATCGCGGCCGGCAACTTCGACCGGGTTCCGTGGCTGAGTCGGTTCTATTTCGGCGGGCCCTCAACCGGCGCCGGCGCGGTCGGTGGTGGCGGTGACACACCGAACGGGGATGGTCCCGGGGGCTCCGTCGCGGTCAACCCGATGGGGTTGAAGGAGATGGTGACCGACCGGCTGGATGAGATCGACGCCGCCTTCATCAACTCGATCCCCCTGGGCACGGATTCGGCCGGTGACACCATCGTCGCCCGGGTGGGGAAGTACGGGCCCTACCTGCAACGGGGCGACGACACGGCCTCACTGCCGGACGACATCGCCCCGGACGAGTTGACGATCCAGCGGGCAGAGGAATTGTTGGAAGCCCCAAACGACGACCGGTTGTTGGGTGAGGACCCCGAGACGGGCCAGCCGGTCATGGCTCGCAACGGCCGGTTCGGCCCCTACGTCCAGTTGGGTGACACCGCCGACGGCAAGCCGGAGAAGACGTCGTCGTTGTTGTCGACCATGTCCCTTGACACCATCGAACTGCCCGATGCGGTACGGCTGCTGAGCCTTCCACGTGACGTCGGACCCCACCCCGAGGACGGCCAACCGATCTTGGTGCAGAACGGACGGTATGGCCCCTATCTGAAGTGGAACAAAGAGACACGCAGCTTGGGTGGGGAGGCCGAGATGTTCACCGTGACCTTGGACGACGCGCTGAAGCTGTTGGCGCAGGACAAGAAGAGCGCGCGCCAGCAGTCCAATCCGATCCTGCGGGAGTTGGGGACCGACCCGATCTCAGGCGAGCAGATGTCGGTGCGCAACGGCCGGTTCGGGCCCTACGTCACCGACGGAGAGGCCAACGCGTCCCTCCGCAAGGGCGACACCCCCGAAACCATCACCGATGAACGGGCCAGCGAGCTGATCCAGATGCGCCGTGAGCGCATGGCGAACAAGGGCACGGCCAAGAAGAAGCCGACGAAGAAAAAGGTGACCAAGAAGAATAAAGCCGCGCCGCGGGCGAAGAAGTCCGGATAGGCGCCAATGGGCTACGGTGGACTGGCCCCCATGTCAAGCAATCCGTTCAGCCAGCCCCCAAGCGTCGTGGGTAGTCCGGTCCCCGCCCCTCCGGCACCCAGGTCGGCCTACGCGAACCTGCTGGCGAACCGCAACTTCCGGTATTGGTTCGCGTCCTCATTCACCTCAAGCGTCGGTGACTGGATGGGCTTCGTCGCGCTGACGGCGTTGATGGCCCAGCTGTATGAGAGTTCCTCGGCCGCATTGTTCGCGGTCGGCAGTTTGTTGATGATCCGCTTGTTGCCAAGTGCCCTGTTCGGGCCGATCGCCGGGGTGATCGCCGACCGTTACGACCGTCGGAAGGTCTTGGTCTTCACAGACATGTCCCGCGCGGCGATCTACCTGATGATCGCCTTCGCGGGTGACATCCTTGCGATCTTCGCGCTGGTGTTCATCGTTGAGTGCGTCTCGTTGTTGTTCATGGCTGCCAAAGATGCTTCATTGCCTCAAGTTGTGGCCGAGGAGGACCTGACCGAGGCCAACCAGCTCAACCTGTTGTGCAGCTATGGCACCCTGCCGTTGGGGGCGGTGTCGACCTCGATCATGATCGCCGTGGCGGCCGTGGTGGGTGGGCTGTTCCCCGTCGCGACCGACCCCCTTCGCCTGGCGCTGGTGTTCAACGCGGTTTCGTTCTTGTTTTCCGGTCTGCTGCTGTTCAAGGTCCATCTGCCGGGTGAGGCAGAACGTCGCCAGCAGCGCAAGGAAGCCGACGAACAGCCGAGCATCCGCGAGGAACTGCGCGAGGGCCTTGAGTTCATCCGCGGTTACCCCCTGCTGCGCGCTCTGATCTCAGGAATCGTCGGAGTGTTCTTCGGAGCCGGCGTCGTGATCGGTCTGGGCCCGGTCTTTGTCCGATCCGATCTGGGTCAACCGGCTGCGAACTGGTCGATTCTGCTGTCTGCCGTCGGCGGGGGCCTGGTGCTCGGCATCGTGGTGCTGATCCCGTTCTTGCGCCGGTACGAGCAAGAAACGGTCTTTCCGATCTTGTTGGCCACGACCGGCCTGTTGGCCGCGGTGACCGCACTGTCGGTCAACTTTGCGATGGCACTGGCACTGGGCACGGTCCTTGGGGCCAGCGCCGGGGTGGGGGTGGTGTTGGGCTACACCCTGTTGCAGTCCCACACCGAGGACGCCACCAGAGCACGGACATTCTCGTTGTTCTATGTGCTGACCAGGATCAGCCTGTTCGCAGCCCTGGGTATCGGTCCGTTCGTCGCCGGGGGCATCGGACAACTGTTCGTCCGGACCAGCAGCGGTTCCTTCGCCATCACTGGTGTGCGCATCACCATCATCGTCGGGGGGTTGATCGCGCTGTACTCCGGGCTTCGGGCGCGGTCTGCCATCCGCAAGGCACGCCGTGGCGACGGGTCGATGCAGATCGCTTCGTCTGGTTCGAAGCCTGAGAACGGCTTGTTCATCGTCTTCGAGGGCGTTGAAGGCGCGGGCAAGTCGACCCAGATCCAGATGCTGGCGGACCAGTTGGTTCGCGAAGGGCACGAAGTTGTGGTGACGCGGGAACCTGGCGGCGCGCCCCTGGCTGAACGTATCCGTCAGATCGTCCTTGACCCGGCCACCGACGGGATGGCCGACCGAACCGAGGCGCTGCTGATTGCCGCCGCACGCAACGACCACGTCCAGCACACCATCCGGCCTGCCCTGGACGCGGGCAACATCGTCTTGTCGGACCGATTCGTCGATTCGTCCCTGGCCTATCAGGGGCATGCACGGGGTTTGTCGGTCGATGAGGTCCGTCAGATCAACAACTGGGCGACAAACGGTGTCGAGGCCGACGCCGTGGTGCTGTTGAACCTGGACCCCCACGAAGGAATGCGACGGGTCGAACGGCGGGCGGCGGCACGACGTGAAGAGGTCGACCGGGAAGAAGGCGGCACGGTCTTTGAGTTTGCCCGTCGATTCACCGAACAGGTCGCCAAAGATCGTATGGAGGTGGAGAGTATTGAGTTCCACCAGCGTGTCGCCGACGGCTTCATCGACCTAGCCGCTGCTGACGACCGGCGGTATCTGGTCATCGATGCGCATGGGTCGTCTGAGGACATCAACCGTGACATTCGGGCCGGTCTGCGCCGCTGGCTGCCCGAGCTGCAGGTACCTGTGGTCGCACCTCTGCGCGAAAACCAAGAAGACGCCAGTTGATGTCGCACGGGACGGTTAGTCTGCGGACTGGTGGACACTGAGCTGACTGACCAGGTATGGAACATCCCTGCTCAACACCGGGCGGCACAGATCTTGTCCGGGGCGGTAGGGCGGCAGGATCTTGGTCACGCCTGGGCGTTCGTCGGTCCCCCAGATGTCGGACAACAACAGGCCGCCCGGGCCTTTGCGGCTGACGCAAACGGGGCGCTTGGTGACCCGGTGCTGACCGGTCGGTTCATGCGCGGCGCGCATCCGGCCTACCAGGAGTTTGTGCCGGTGGGGGCCTTTCATCGTGTCGATGACGTGAAGGGTCGTTGGTTGCAGGCCGCTAATCAAACCGTGAAGGAGGGGCGGGTGAAGGTTTTACGCATTGTGGCGGCGGATCTGATGAACCTCAACGCGGCAAATGCGTTTCTGAAGGCCTTGGAGGAGCCCCCGCAGGGGACCGTCTGGATCCTTGACCTGGCGGATCCTGACGAGGTTCCCGACACCATCCTGTCCCGCTGCCGGGTGGTCACTTTCGCTCCCTGGAACCGGGAGGAATTGGCAAAATTGGCCGACAATTTGGGGTTGACCGGCATCGACGGACAGGTGGCGGTCAGGGCCGCCATGGGATCGCCGACCACACTGCGTCGGCTGGTCGGCCCTCAGGCGTTGTCGGACTATCGGACCCATCGGTCCTGGCTGGTTGATGTGCACGCGCAGGGACCGGGATACGCCTTGCGGGCTTCTCGGGCATTGAAGGACGAGCTTGGGCGTCGGGCCAAGATCATCGCTGCACAGGACCAGCAGGAGTTGGAGGAGTTGACGGAGTTGTACGGCGACACCCCACCGCGTCCGGTGTTGAAGGACCACGAGGCGCGGTACAAGCGGTTGGGACGGGCCGAGCAGACCGAAACCGTCCAGCGAGCGTTGGATGACGTGGTCGGATGGTGTCGCGACGTCTTGGTCGTCGGCGGGGGAGGGAACACAGAGGGCGTCCGCAACGTCGATGCGCTGGAACAGTTGCGACAGCACGCCGAGATGGTTTCGGCCGGGGCGTTGCTGGACATCTGCGATCAGGCCCTGTACACGCGAGAGGCCATCGAGGTCAACGTCCGCTGGGACTTGGCCGTGGAAGCGTTCCTACTCGGGGCGCATGCCCGTTCCTTGCAGAAGACGCCCTGAGTCATCCATCAGGCGCGCGCACCAGCCGACCCGTTCGGCCGTGCCCCCCCTCGGTCGGCCGACCGGGTCAAACTGGTTCGCGTTTCCGCACAGCCATAGACGTCTGAGACTTGGCAAGGCATACGCGCAGTCCGCAAACTTGTCTGAACTTCTGGTGAAGGCGGACCCTGGTCAGGGTGGTGGCCAGGCCTGCAGCAACCCCGTACACTCCCGGCCTCCGGCCCGCCGTGGTGGGCCTGCGCCGGGTTAGCTCAGTCGGCAGAGCGATTCACTCGTAATGAATAGGTCCGGGGTTCGATTCCCCGACCCGGCTCAAACAGCTTCTGATCAGGCGTTTAATCGCATCCATGCGGAATGTACGGGGCTTGTGTCTCCACGTCGAGGCATTCATTGCCGACCTGATGGCCGTTAG
>JBBSNE010000067.1:0-10245 GCA_038232815.1 Euzebyales bacterium
CGATGTAGATGCGGTCGGGCTGTCCGCGTACGTCCGCTATCTCTCGCGCCACGCGAGCAGCGGTGTCATATCGTGATGCGCCGTCAAGTCGGACGGGTGTGGCGCCGCTTGCGGTGACCTGGGCGCCCACCGCATCAGACAACCGTCCTCCGATCAGATAGACGTTGGCATCCGCGGCGGCTATCCGGCCGATCTCGGCGGTCAGGGTTTCGGGTAGCGGCTGGTCGGGTCGGGCGAACAAAATCGGGGAGTTGCCGTCAGCCAGTGACGATCCCGCCAGGGCATCCGCGGCCAGTCCGCTGTGGGCGATGACGATTCGCGTGGCCGAGCCGGTGGCAACCAACGATCGGGAGAACGCAAGGGCCTCTTGTGCAAGGCATGGCAGAGATGCGGTGACAAAGTTTGCGGTTGCATACATTCCGCCGTGGGAGTCCCAGGCCACGCCCACCCCCACATCGGTGAACGTCGATTGCAAGATGACGGGCCGGTGCGTCGGTGAGTCCATCCACAGATCGACCACAAGCGCTGCGTGTTGTTCTTGGCTCAGTCGCTCGTCACGGATGTATCCGACAATTTCTCCTGATCCGTCCAGCGGCAGGCCGTACTCGGCGGCGCTTCGTGGATTGTGGGACAGCCCTCCGCTGCCGGCCATTTGCGCACTCCAGCCTGCCGACACAGTGGAAAGATGCGGATCCTCTGGCAACCCAGGCAATCCATTGGCGATACGTGCATCGTTCAGGCGTTGGATCACCATCGCTGTCAGGTCCTGCGGTTCGGCCTGCGCCGGACGAACGTTCAAGGTTGTCGCCGCTGCCGCCGCCACAAGTCCCGACACCACGGTTCGGCGCGATAAGCGCAGCGTGACAGGGAGTGCTGAATTGGGGATCAAATGGATGACCTTTTAGTCGGTGAGTGGCCCCCAAAGCAACGACTGGCGAGACTGCCTCACCCTGACCGTCGCGGTACCCCGTCCATCCGATCACCTGCCCGGACGGCCCATCGTGCCTGGGCCCAGAAGTTGTTAGATGGCGGGTGGGAAGGGCCACGGGCCGTAGAGTTGTTGAGGTGGTCACCCGTCGTGTCAACAGCCGAGCGTGTGTCGCGGTGGCGCTGGTGGCCGGCTTGGCCGGCTGTGGACGGGCGGGGGGTCAGCCGTTCCAGCCGGCCTTGAACACCCCGGTGCAGGTGAATGGTGACACCGTGATCGGCCAGACCCTGAACCCGCCGGGCGACACGATCACCGGTTTGGACCTGAGCATCGCGACCTTCGGCGCATCAGCCGATCCCGATGGTGAACTGACGGTCACGCTGCGGCCGGTCACGGCGTCCGGACCTGCCGTCCAAGCCCGTGTCGACGGGTCGGACATCAGCGACGGCGCATGGGTCAGCGCGACCTTTGATCCTGCGGCTCCGAGCGACGGGGTGGTGCTGGCGGAAATGACCTGGGAGGGGTCGACGCCGTTGGCGTTGTGGGCCGACGTGCCGCTTGAAGACACCGAGGGAATTGTCAATGACCCTTATCCTCCCGGCCAGTTGGTGATCGATGGACAACCGACACAGGGTGATCTGGCGTTTCGGGTCAGGGCTGACGGCGGCCTGACTGCCGCCGCACGGCAGTTGCGTCAGACGCTGACCACCGCCGGCTTGAGGCTGTTGGACCAGCCGGTGTTCTTCGCCGTCTGGCTGCTGGGCGTCATCGCAGCGGCCTGGCTGGCGGTGACCGGCTTCAGACCCCGCCGATCACACGCGCGGCGTGACCGACGCTGACGCCAGGCCAGTGGAGGACTCGGCACCCCGCCGCAACTCTTGGATCGCCGGCCACAACCACAACGCCATCAAGGTGATGAACGCGGTGCGCAGTGCCCCCGCCCCCTGCTCGGCCAGTCCCGGGGACGTCAAGACCAATTCCCGCAAGTTTGGCAGGGCGTCGACCATCTCGGGGGCCAGTGGCTGCCACAATCCCCACGTAGTTCCGGGACCACCCAACAGGTCGGCCAGCGCGATGACCACCACGGCTTGTAACAGATGGAGCGCCAACGTCGGTCCCCAGCGGGGGCGGCGGGCCAAGGCCAAGGCCACGAACGGCGTGAACCAGGCGAAGTAGTGCGCGCTGAACGTGGTCAGCGCGAACAGGCCACCGTGGAACACGGCCAACCAGATCCACAACTGCGCAGTCGGCACCAGTGGAAGGTTCCACCACCCGTAGGCACGACCCAGCAGCAGCACGTACACGGCGACAGCGAACAGACCGAACACATAGATCGGTCCCGGCCCGTCGACGGGCAGGGTGTAGGCCAAGAACGTCGACCCGGTGTTGAAGTCACGCAGTCGTGCGAACTCCCCGACCCTGTCGGCCAACAGCGTGTTGGTGTACAACACCACACCCAGTGGTAACAGCGCCAGGGCCGCCCAGGCAACCTGGGCCCACGGGCGGCGTACCACGATCAAGGCGAACACGGGCACCAAGACGATGGGGTAGCCACGCATGGTGATGGCCATCCCCAAGGCGACAGCGCCCCACCAGGGATGACCGCGTTCGCACGCCAGCAGGGCAGCCACGACGAACGCAACGGCGAACATCTCGTAGCGGCCGAAGGCATATGAGGCGTACAAACCGATCGGTGAGAGCATCCAAAAGGCCCAGGCCTTGATCTGGTGACGCGGCGCTGCATCGGCGACCAGCGCCAGTAGCGCCAACCCGGCCGCCAGGTCGAAGATCAGATAGGGAAGTTTCAAGGCCAGCAGCGTGCCGAAGACGCCATCGGTGTCGACGAACGCTCGTTGGATCTGGGGGGCCAAGCCCCCGCTGTCGCTCCACCACCACGGGTCGGTCCACAACACGTCGGGGGCGGGCAGAACAGGGTCCAACAACCGCAGGCTGATCGCATGGGTGTAGTGGGCGCCCATGTTGACCAGATAGTCGGCGAAGACGGTGCCGTCGTAAGCGATCAGGTGTGATCGCCAGTAGACCGCCAGCAGGTCGGCGCTGACCGTGAACGGGGCGATCAGCAGTCGCACCAGCACCCCGACACCCAGCCATCCCAGCAGCCGGGGGCGGGTGTCTGGATCTCGCAAGGGGGCGGGAAGGAACTGACAGATGGTCGGTCGGCGCCCTGGGGTGTGCGTTGCGGTCGTGGCGCTCACCGACGGGAGGTGTAGTGCCTGATGATGTTGCGGGCATGGACCATCGCCGTCAACGGACCTTCTTCGGCCAGGGTCTGGGCGAACTTCTTGCCGTAGTAATACATCGACCGGTTCGTGCGTACGTCGGCCATGGTCATGTGTGAGGTGACGTAGGTCCGCCGTAATCCCTTGGCGTCGGCAGCCCGGCGTGGGTTGTGGCAGAACTCAACGATGGGCGCCAAGGCCTTCTCCCAGGTCATGTCGGGTTTCAGTTCGGCGATGTTCGCCACGCACGACTTGTACAGATCCTTGTCGTTGCGCAATCGTCGGATGGCCGCGGCGCACGCGTCGATGTCTTCCGGTGGCACCGTCAGACCCAGACCGCGCTCTTTGACCAGCAACGACAGGGTGTCGCCTTCGGTTGCGATCATCGGCAGTTCACACCAGATGTAGTCCAGCATGCGCGTGCGGAACGAATAGCGGGTTTCCAGGTGTTCGAAGTGGGTCGAGACCCCGACGTCGGCCTCCAGCAGGTAGTTCTGCCGCTCGGCGTAGTCCACCCAGCCGTCGTTGAAGAAGACCTGGGTGTTCAACAAGCCAAGCTCCACCGCCAGGTTGTAGGCGTTGGCTGACATCTGCATCTTGGGCACGTCAGGGTTGGGATGGGCGTTGCCCATGAACCACAACTTCACGTCGGGACAGTCCTTGGCCACCTGCCCGACTGCGCTGATCAATGTCAACGGGTCGAACCAGTTGTAGATCCCCCCGCCCCACAACAACAAAAAGTCATCCTGGCCGATGCCGTCCACCACGCCGCGCAAGACTTGTCCTTTTGTCTTGATCGGCTCGCCGGCCGGCAGCCCGAACGGGGCCACGTCGATCAGCGAGCGCAGGGACTCGTCCTCATCAAACGTTGCCGGGTTGATGCGTTTCAACGCCGACATCTGCCCCAGCCACAGGTCGCGCTGCTTCTCAGACGCGCAGACGAAGAAGTCGCCCCGCTGGAACTGATCGTTTAAGACCACGGTGTCAGAGTTGTGGGTGGCATAGCGCTGCCAGTCCAACTCGTTCTTGCGGTGACTCATCCCCTCCAGGTGGAACGGGTCGTAGATGTCGACGACGATCGGTCCGTCGAATTCTCGGATCATCGGGGCGGCGTGCATCACAAATCCTTGGAAGATGACAATGTCGGCATGATGCAGTAATGCTTGAATTCCCCCGGGCGCGCCGGTCCAGGTGATGGTGAAGCCACGGGAGTGCACGCTTGCAGGCGACATGGACGCAAGCGTCACCTCAAGGCCCGCGTTGTGCAGGACGGTGGCCATCTCAAAACAACGGATGGCCGGGCCGGCCATGCGTTCACTCAGCGTGTCCCCCGTGACGATCAGCACACGGGTCTTGTCCACCAATGCGTCGTACAGGTCGAAGGCCTCTTCGACCGCCCGCCACACCTCCAGGTACTCACGGCCGTTGACGTTGGGTCGCAACGTTTCTTTGAACAGCCGCAGGATGGTGTCGTCGCTGGTGACCCGTGCATCTTGCACCGACGTGCGCTTGGCGGTCAGGACCTTCAGGTTGCGACCGAAGTCGCGCAGGGCCGCCAGGTGCGCGGCCGTGATGGCCGGGATGGCAAAGTCCTCGTCATCGATGTCTTTGGCATCCGCGGTGATGGCGAAGTCGGGCAGCCCGTCACGGTCGTCCAGGTCGGTCAGCCCGCGCATCACCGCCAACAGAACCGCGCCGGGCAGGGTTCGGGCCAGGTTGTCGTCACCGTAGTTCTTGTAGATCGTTGCCAGGGCATTGCGTTCCAGCAGGTACCGCTCGCGGGCATACCCGAAGCGTTTGATGGTCCCGTGATGGTGGTGATAGACCTTGGACGCCGGGACGAAGTGCGTCTCGTGTCCCAAGACCCACAGACGCCAGCCGTAGTCGACGTCTTCGAAAAAAGCGAAGTAGGTCTCGTCAAAACCCCCGGAAGCGATGAACAACGCCGTGGGTGTGATCATCGCCCCGCCGGAGGCGAACAGGGTCTGCTCGGCATAGCCGTGTACCTGTTGTGCGGGTTGCATGACGTGGTTGGCATAGCCCATGCCGTTGTAGGCCATGGCCGAACCGGCGTAGTCGATGGTCTGGCGGTCATGGCGCAGGATCAACGAGGCGACACAGCCGACTTCTTCGTGACTCATCAGGTAGGCCGCGCCCGCCGCCAACCAGTTCGGGTCCGCCTCAGCATCGTTGTTCAACAGGGCCAGGTACTCCCCACCCGCAACCTTCGCCGCTTGGTTGACCGCTGGTGAGAAACCGACATTGACGTCGTTGATGATGACCCTGACCTGGGGGAACTTCCGCCGCACCATCTGCACCGAACCGTCGGTGGAGGCGTTGTCGATCAGGATGATCTCGACCAGATCCGGGTCGTAGGTCTGGCGCACCACACTGTCAAGGCAGGGTTCCAGAATGTCTTTGCCGTTGTAGTTGACCACCACGACGCTGATGGTTGGATGGTCTGCCCGCAACGGGATCGGGTCGTCAGACTCCTCAAGTTTGATGCTGGGCATGGCTGGGCGAGACTCCTGGGGTGATGGTGATGCGATGACCCGATGCAGCACGGCAGTGTATGGCGGCGATGACATGTGACCGGGCAGGCTATGAGGTCAGGCGCCGCGGTCCCCTCTACGCTACGGGGCGATGAACCCCCCCGTCAGCCTGTCCGTCGTGGTGCCGGTCTTTGACGAGGTTGACTCGTTGCCGACCTTTCACGCCGAACTCTGTGCGACCGTGAACGCGCTGGCCCTGACGACGGAGATCGTCTACGTCGACGACGGCTCAACCGATGGTTCGACGGAAGAACTGGCCAAGCTGCATGCCAACGCTGCCGGCCAGGTCAATGTCGTGGTCCTGCGACGAAACTTCGGGAAGTCCGCCGCCCTGGCGGCCGGATTCGAACAGGCCCGCGGTCAGCTGATCGTGACGCTGGACGCCGACGGACAAGACGATCCCGCCGAACTGCCGAAGCTGCTGCAGGAAATGGAGCAGGGCGGCTTTGACGTCGTGGGCGGCTGGCGTGCGCACCGCGCGGACCGCCCCACCAAACGTTGGTCCAGCCGGATGTACAACGCGGTCACACGAACCGTCACCGGCCTTGACCTGCATGACTTCAACACCGGCTACAAGCTGTTGCGGCGCGAGGTGATCGAAGAGATCCCTTTGTACGGCGAATTCCATCGGTTCGTACCGGTGCTGGCCCACGACCTGGGCTTCAAGGTTGGCGAGGTGGCCGTCGAGCACCGCCCCCGCCAGGCAGGCAACTCGAAGTATCTGAACATCCTACGATTTCCGAAAACCCTGTTGGATCTGTTGACGGTGTTGTTCTTGACCCGGTTCGCCGATCGGCCCTTACATCTGTTCGGCGGTGTCGGGGCCGCGCTGTCGCTGGCGGGGTTTGTGATCTTGACCTACTTGGCGGTGTTGCGGTTGCTGTTCGACCAAGGCATCGGTACCAGACCGCTGCTGCAGTTCGGGGTGCTGTGTTTCCTGGTGGGAGTGCAGTTGGTCGGGACCGGTTTTATCGGTGACGTGCTGCGGCATTCCTCGGCCCGACAACAACGGCCCTATCGAATCCGGCGAGTGCTGGGTGTCGGTGACGATTCGCGGCCTGACCGTGACGTCTGATCAGGCCTTCCGGGTCATCTGCCTGACCCACGTGTTCCCTCGCCAACAGGGCGACGCGGCCGCCCCCTTCCTGCTGACCTGGGCCACGGCCCTGCGGCAGGCCGGTCACGACGTTCGGGTGATCGCTCCGCATGACCAGGGGCTGGACGAGGCCGGGTCCGTGGCCGGTACGCCGGTGCGGTGGGTGCGGTACGCCGACGGCCCGCAAGAGGTACTGGCGTATCGCGGCGAGATGCACCGGATCGCCCTGCGCCCCCCCTTCGGTCCACCGTTGCTGGGTGCGTTCGTCACCGAGACGGCCGCGACGCTTCGCCGAGCCGTGCGTCGTTGGCGCCCTGATGTGATCCACGTGCACTGGTGGCTGCCCGGGGCCGTGATCGCGCGCTTGGCCGGGGTTGATGTCCCTTTGGTGGTGCACCTGCACGGTACCGATGTCGGCGTGGTGGAGAACCGGCCCTACCTGGTGCGGATGGCCCGTTGGGCGCTACGTCCGGCTGACCGGATTGAAGCGGTGTCAAGCGACTTGGTCCAGCGCGCCAGCACAGCCCTTGGGGTGACAGTCGACGCCGTCAATCCGATGCCGCTGGACCTTGCCCAGTTCGATGGCGCCCCACCGGCACGAATGAGTGTGTCCGCGGCCGTGCCAGTGATTCTTGGCGTGGGCCGGCTGATCCCAGAAAAGGGCTTCAGGGATCTGGTTCGTGCGGTCGGCGGGCTGGGTCGTCCTGTCATACTTCGGATTGTCGGCGAAGGGCCTGACCGGGCGGTGCTAGCTGACTTGGGCCGTTCCCACGGGGTTCAGCTGGAATTGCCGGGGCCGGTCGCACCGGCAGATTTGAGCGCCGAGTACGTGGCTGCCGACCTTGTCGTGCAGCCGTCACATGGTGAGGGGTTCGGGCTGGTCGCGGCGGAGGCGGTTCTCATGGGGTGCCCGGTCGTTGCCACTGCCACCGGTGGCGCCTGGGATCTGCTGGACCGACGGTCGCTGGTCAAGCCGGGTGACGTGGGCACCTTGCGGGCGCGGATCGTGCAGACGCTGTCTGATCCCGACCCTTCGACGGTTGCCCGCGCCGGCGACCGTGTCAGAGAGCTCCTGTCCTGCGAACACGCCGTTGCCCGAACGGTCCACGGGTGGCAGGAGGCAATACGGCGACACCGACGGCAAGCACAGTAGACCCCGTCGTGACCCTCAGGTGAGGGGGTTGACCCAGCGAAGTTCGGTAAAGCGCGCGAAGTCGGTATCTGCGGAGTACACCGTCAGACCATGCTCAATGGCCAAGGCGGCCAGCATGGCGTCGGTCACCAGGTTGCCGACCACACCATGGCGTGTGATTACATCCTGCAGCAGCGAAGTGGTTCTGCTGGTGGCCGGTGGTACCCAGGAGGGGTCGGCATCCAGCCAGCGCCTGACGTGCGCCCAGGCCTGTTCTCCTGAGAGCGGCCGGGTTGTGATGCGGGGGTGGGTGATGATGCGTAGAAACGCGCCCAGGGTTTGCCAGGGCAAACCGACACGGCGGTTCCCGTTCAAGGCGTCCTCAAGCCAAGTCGATGCGGCAGCGTTCTGGGGGCTGGCTGCGTCAACGGCATACAGCAACAGATTCGCGTCGACGAGCATCAGACGTCATCGAGCAGATCAAGGACTGCGCCGATGTCGGACACGTCGACTGTCAAGCCCACGTCACTGACGTGGTGGACATAGCGTTGGTGGCGCACCGGCCCACTGAGACCATGGCGGATGAGACGGTTCACCGCCTCACTCAAACCAATTCCCTCGTCACGCCTGAGCCTGTCGACCTCGGCGGCGACGTCATCATCCAGCGTGAACGTCGTCCTCATGCATCCAGATTAGCATCATGATGCGGGGTCCGGCTGCTCTGCTAGCGGTCAAGCAGCTCGTTGATGCGGCTTGAGGAATCGGCCTTGTCGGTGCCGCCCATGTCGAACACCATCTCGATGTCATAGCGCTGGCAGACGCCTTCCTCGGGCACCGCCGCCGCCGAGTCGCGGTCCCCGCCGTTGGCGAACACCAACCGACTGCCCTTTTCCTGCGCCGCGATCGACTCCAGCGAGGCCACGACCGTCGGGTCGTCATCGATGGCGATCATCGCCTCATCGACGATGCCGATGGCGCTGACGATCGCATGACGATCCCCCTCGGGCATGATGACCTTGCCCTTTTTCATCTGCTGTTGCGCGTCGTTGTTCACGATGACGATCAACTTGTCGCCCGCCGCCTTCGCCGCCCGCAACAGTCGCAGATGACCGACGTGGAAGGGATTGAAATAGCCGCTGACGATCACGGTCGTGCTGCGGTTGTCAGAGTGGTCGGTGCTCATCGTGTCCACAATCTAGCCGCCACCGCCGCGGGTCCGACGCCACTCGTTCAGGCTGGGTTCCTGACCGTGCGGCGTAGGTTCATACAGCCGTTCCAACCGGTCGGGGCCGTACTGCTGCGCGACCCAACCGCTCGGATCGTCGTGGGGGTAGGCATAGCCGACGCCATGGCCCAGTCCCTGGGCACTTTTGTAGTGGGCGTCGCGAAGCGCCGGTGGGACGGGTGCGTTGCCCAGTTGGTTCACGGCCTGATCTGCATGGGCCAGGGCGCGGGTCACACTGTTCGACTTCGGCGCCAACGCCAGGTACAGACAGGCCTGCGCGAGTGCGAACCGGGCCTCGGGTAGACCGACGCGCTCCAGTGCCCCGAACGCGTTGACGGCGACGTCCAGCGCCCCGGGATCGGCCAGGCCGATGTCTTCAGAGGCCAGAATCACCATCCGACGGGCCAGGAAGCGGGGATCTTCACCCTGGGTCAACATTCGAACCAGCCAGTACAACGCCGCATCAGGATCAGAACCCCGCATGGATTTGATGAAGGCGCTGATCTGGTCGTAATGGTTGTCCCCCGCCTTGTCGTAGCGAAGATGTGGTTGGGCCAGGGCGGCGGTGACCACCTCGGCGGTGATCGTGGGGGGCGTGTGGTCCGCGACCAAGGCGGCTGCGACCTCCAAACCGGTCAACAGCACGCGGGCATCGCCGTCGGCGGCCCGCAACAGCGCCCCCCGACCCTCGTCGGACAACACCACAGCGCCCGTGGGCGCATCTGCCAGCACTGGATCCGCCAACCCGCGGTCGATCATGACCGTCAGGTCATCATCGGACAACGGGGTCAGTCGATACAGAATGCACCGGCTCAACAAGGCGGCGTTGACCTCAAAGGAGGGGTTTTCGGTCGTCGCACCGATCAATGTGACCTGGCCCGACTCAACTGCCGGCAGCAACGCATCCTGTTGGGCTTTGTTGAACCGATGAATCTCATCGATGAACAGGATGGTGACCCGCCCGGTGCGTCGTCGTCGTTCGATCGCCTCGGTCACCGCCGTGCGGACGTCCTTGACTCCGGCCGTGACCGCCGACAACACCGTGAGCGCTGCCCCCGCCTCGTCGGCGACA
>JBBSNE010000068.1:0-10233 GCA_038232815.1 Euzebyales bacterium
CCACGTCGGGTTCGCTGTCGATCCGGGCCTGCAACCGTGTCGCGGCAGGCTCGTCCAACTCACCGGCCAAGAATGCGGCAAGCTGCTGGCGAAGATCTGGTTGGTCAGTCACGAAAGAATGAGCACGTCCATGGGGGATGGGATCACGGCGTTGATGTCGACATGTCGCTGTCAGGTAAGAGGCGGGGAGCGCCCCGATGGTTCCTCAGGGTTGGCGGTCAGGATGGCGGCAAGCTTTGCGTGACCGCGGTGAACCCGCGATTTGATCGTGCCCACGGCGACCCCCGCCCGCTCGGCGATCTCATGGTAGGGCTCGCCCCGCACGGTGTGGGCCAGCACCGCCTCGCGGTAGTCAGGGTCCAGTTGTAGCAACGCGGTGCGCAACTCCAACTGCAACAGCTTGTCGCTGATGTCATCGCGAGGATCGGCAATGGGAAGATCCTGCACCTGCGTATCGGCTTGCTGTGGGCGGCGGGACTGCTTTCGCACTAGGTCGTTGCAGGCGTTGGTGGCCACCCGATACAGCCAGGTGGAAAACTTTGCCGTCCCCTTGAACGTGTCCGCCTTGCGATACAGGATCACAAAGGCGTTCTGGACGGCGTCCTCCGCAGCAGTCGCGTCGCCGAAATAACGAAAGCAGATGCCATAGACCCGCCGTTCGTAGCGGCGCACCAAGTCGGCGTACGCCGCATCGTCCCCGGCCACGAATGACGCGACCAGATCCGCATCGGAAGGGCCCGCTGCGTCGTGGTCGGTCATCGCCGGTAAGTGGTGGACATCAAGTCGGTATCAGGATGCCAAAGCTTTCACCTGAATTTCGCCAATCTCTGCGCGATAGCCCGTCTCGAAGGGCTGCAGGTTCCCCGTGATCCACACCAACAGGTACCTCGCCTGCGGATTTTCGGTCCATGTGTGCGATGTCTGGCCCGCAGGGATTGTGGGAATGGCCGTCGGCGGCTGCCAGGCCGCAGGATCGGGGTCCACCCGATCGGCTACCAAGATCTCGACATCAAACCCACCACGGGGGACGTCAAGGATCACCTCCGTCAACACCCGTGGCGCGCCCAGGTCCACATAGAAGCCGACCCCGCTCTTTAGGTTCCCGAAGGCCGCGGTGTTGTAGCGCTCGGTCGCCCAGGCGGTCTGGGGTGCCCCGTCGGTGAGGTTCACCAAGAGCCGGTCACGTTCCTGCGGAGAGTCGCCCTGGGGATCGAACGCGCTGATGTTGGTCAGCTGAACCGATTCGATGGCCGGGGGCGGGGGGGCCTCGACATCGTCGTCGTCATCCGCAGCGGCCACGGGCTGGGGTTGCGGGGTCGGGGTGATGGCCTCTGCAGTCACCGATGTCATCCTGTCGTCTTCGATGACCCCGCCGAGGATGCCGACCCCAACCAGTGCGGCCGCCAGGACCAGCAACGTCGCGACCGGCGCCAACCAGCGCAGTTCGGAGCGGATCGACCCGTCGTCGTCTCCCGGCGGTTCTGTCAGGTCGACGGCAGGCGGGGCTGCCGGGCCAGTGCTCCAGGGCCGAAGCAACTCCACGGTTGCCGCGGCAGACCGGGGGCGATCATTTGGTTCTGGGGCCGTCAGGCCCGCAATGACGTCGTCCAAACCCCGCGGTACATCCGCCCGCAGACGGCGGGGATGCAGTGCCCCCGCCCCCAGTCGGGCCTGCGCGGCCGGCACGGGGTCGTCATCGTCAAAGGCCCTACTCCCGGTCACCGCCTCGTACAGCACCAGCCCCAGGGAGTACAGATCCGCCCGGGCGTCCACCAGATGGCCCTGCAGTTGTTCGGGGGCCACATAGGACGCTGTCGGCATCACCCGGCCCGTGGCGTTCAACGTCGCGTCGTGTGCGGCCTTTGCGATGCCGAAGTCGGTGACCTTGACAGCCCCGTCGTCGGCCAGCAAGACATTGGCAGGCTTGATGTCGCGATGGATGATGCCGCGACTGTGCGCATGGGCCAGAGCGGCGGCAATACGACCGCCGAGGCGCGCGACCTCGCCGGGGTCCAAGACCTCGGACTCCATGACCGCTGCCAGCGTCTGACCCTGGATGTATTCGATGACCAGGTAGACACGTCCATCATCGATACCGGTGTCGAACAACGACACGATCCCGGGGTGCACCAACTTGGCGGCGGCGATCGCTTCGCGGCGAAACCGTTCGCGGATTGTCTGATGCTGCGAGAGGTCCTGGTGCAGGATCTTGATGGCCACCGTTCGCGCCAGCACCTCGTCATGCGCACGCCACACAGCAGCCATGCCACCGTTTGCGATGATCTCCTCCAACACATAGCGGTTGGCGATCAAATCGGAGGTGGCTGGCTCCCCTTGGGCTATGGGCCGTTTGAGGCGGGGTTGCTGTTGGTTCGGTGCCACGTGCTGTTCTCACACGTCACTCGGGCGGCGACGTTGTTTCAACCAGCAGTGTAGGTGTGCACTACCCCCGTTTGGCTCTGGACCGTCGGGCGGTCGCCGAACGGGCGGGGGAATGGCCTTTCAGTGCGGCCACCAATGGGAAACCAGCCATTCGTGTCACGATCAGGTAGACCACGGCCGCACATGAGAGGATGATCAGGCTGCGCAATAACACCGGCCACGACGGCAGGATCCATCGGAGCACCACCGTGGTCACCACCGCGCCCGCCGCCCCGGCCAGGGTCTGGGTTCGTATGCCGCCGGACACGTCGATGGGCCCGATCAACTGCCTCAGGCGGTCGCGCAGCAGCCGTAGTTCCACCCAGGCTGCGACCGACACGCCCAGGGCCAGGCCGGCTGCGCCGATACGGGGGACTGCGTCCTGGGCATTGCGGACCGCCGTGTCGACCGGGCTGAAGGCAGGCAGGTCACCAACGACCCGCAACCCCTCGTCGACCAGCCCGATCTGGTCGAGTTGGAACATCAGCAGTACCCCCACGGCCACGGACACGGCCACGCGGACCAGGCTGGCCCGGGCCGGTGTTTTGGTGTCGCCCAGCCCGTACAGCGCCGACTGCAGCAGGCGTGCGACAGTTGCGGCGTACAACCCCAGCGCATAGGCGGCCAGCACTGCCCAGACCTGCAGTGTGTCGTTGCGGTCGAACCGGCCGCGTTGCAGCAGCCCGCCGACAACCAGGTCACCGGCCAAGACGAACGCCACGGCCGTGGGGATGACGAAGTAGGCGATGCGCGCAAGGGCGGTCTGCAGTCGCATCGCGATCGCACGTCTGGCCGCGGCGTAGTCGTCCGACGCCTGTTCGCGGGCCACCGCCGGCAGTTCCGACGCGGCCACACTCATCCCGAAGATGCTGATCGGCAACAGGTACAGCAACGACGCGTAGCGAATGGATGCCAGCCCTCCGACGACCAGGAACGTGGCCAAGAAGATGTCCAGATAGGCGCTGAGCTGAATCACCCCCCGCGCCCCGACGACCGGAAGCAGCCGGGTCAGGACGGTCTTGGTCTCAGGATCCATGCTGATTGACGGTGCAAGGTCAGGCTGCAGCCGTCGGACTTGTGGGTATTGGACGCCGAGCTGCAACAACGCTCCGACGACCGTGGCCCACCCCAAGGTCAACGTCAAGCCGCGCGCATCTGCGCTGATCAAGGACCCGGCCTCGACCACGCCAGCCTGGTCGAAGACGAACAAGCCGGCAACCAACACCGCCAGGATCTGCGCCGCATTCCACAGCACGGGCGCGACATAGGACAAAAAGAAGTGTCGATGGCTGTTGAGGACTCCCAGACACCAGGCGGACGCCACCAACAGGCCGATGCCCGGCGTGACGATCTGGACCAGACGAACGGTCAGATCCCGCCGATCGCCGGTGAAACCGGGGGCGATCAGGCTGGTCAGCGGGCCGGCCGCGAACACCCCGGCCACCACCAAGACTCCGGTCAACAACACCAGCAGCGTCAGGACGGTGCTGGCGACCTTGGCAGCGTCCTTGGTGCGTCCCTGGGCCAGCAGACGGGAGTAGGACGGTATGAACGACGCGCTCAGCACGCCCTCCCCCAAGAGGTTCTGCAGGAGGTTTGGGATCCTGAAGGCCGCAGTGAATGCCTCGACCGCCGGGCCATTGCCCAAGAAGGCGGCGATCACGACATCGCGTACCAACCCGGCGGAGCGCGACAGCGCGATGCCGGCGGCGACCAGCAGTGAGCCGCGGCTGGATGAGATGGCAGGTTCGGTGGGCGGTGGGGTCACGCAGCAGAGGCCGTGTCACGACGTCGTTCATGCCGTCCCGGCCGCCGTCGACCCTGCTTGATCCCCCAGAACAGCAAGACCATGACGCTGCCCAGGGTTGCGACCACACCGACGATGGGGATGGCCGTGGACCGGACACTCAGTTGTTGGGCAGCCAGTTCCCACGAGCCTGTGGGATCAGACAGGGTCACCAACAGAGGGGCGAACCCACCGGGGTTCAGGGCCTGGGCCTCAAAGATCAGTCGTTGTGTCGACTGCGGTGCCAAGGTGATCGTCTGGGTGCTGTCGGTGAAGGCAAACCGGCTGGCGCTGGCGGTCGCCTGAACCTCCAAGGTGACGTCGCTGGTGTTGGTGACGGTGACCGGCACCTCACCCGTGGCGGAGGTCAAGGTGACGGGGGCGCTGGGCAGGATCTGGACGGCATCGGTCAGTTCCTGTAAGCGGTCAAGCACTTGGTCAGCCCGTTCGGCCCCGGCGGGTGCGGCTGTCTGTTCGCGGTAGGCCACCGATGACATGGCTTCAAGCGGCTCGGCAAAGCTTGTCGGCATCGGATCATCCGCGGGGAGCATGCGCGAGAGGGGACCCAGAGCGTCGCGCGCACGTTGTAGCTGTGCGAGATAGTCAGGTCCTAGCTCTGCAGCGCCGGATCGCGCCGGGTAGGACAGCTGGACCAAGCGGTCAGAGGGGTCCACATTGGTGCGCAGGGTCGACAGAGCCACCGGTCGCAACCAGGGTGCCTGCGCGATGGCCTGGGTCGTCGCCGCGATGACCTCTGGTGCAATGGTGTTGTCGTTGTCCGTCGCGGACCCGACCCGCGTGGGATCGCCGCTGGTCAACGCCTCGAAGTGCAGAAACAGGGCCGTCGAACCGGCCCGCCCGGGCTCGCGATTCAGCCATTGCAGGGCGGTTTCGGCCAACAGTTGCTGAACCGCCTCCACGCTGCTCTGCTCGTCGGCGTCGGACAACAACGTCGAGAGGCGGGCATCGGGGACCAAGACGCGCACTTCTCCGCCGTCAGCGGTACGAAGTCGTCGAACCGGTTCCAGCCCCTCCCCGGCGGCAAACGCCACGTAGCGCTCACCCAACAGCACCGCATCAGCCGCCATGGGCCCAAGGGCTGCCACGGTCGCGGCATCCAAGCCGTCAGGTGGCACAAGAATGTCGTCAGAAACGGGCCGGCCGGTCATCCGGGTCAGGGCCGCCACCCCGGCCCGCACCTGGCGTAGGGCCTCGCCATCCAGATCGTTGCGGACCAGGGCCACCAGATCGGCGGGACCGTAGGGGTAGGCCAACACTTCGGTGTCGCCGCGTCGAGCGAGTTGTGTGACCGCAGTGATCGCCGTTTGTGCCCGCCGGGCGCGACGGGATCCCGGATCCAACGCCGAACGGTCTGCGCGCAGAAAGCCGTTGGAAAGGCGTTGCAGGTCATCCAGCAGTCGACCATCAGCGGCAAGCGTCACCCCGGCGGCAGAGCCGTCGGCCACCACGGCGTCGACCGTGTCGACGAAGGCCATCAAGTCGCTGTCCGGGTTCAGCAACCGCTCCAACGAGGGGGCGGGGAGGTCCCCCCGCAACGGCTCCGCTTGACTGCGCAGGCTGATGACCGAGGCGGCAAAGAGGGGGGCTGGTCGCGTGTCTGGCAGGACGATCATGCTGGTCATGACCGCACCGACGGGATCAGGGCCCTCAAAGACCTGCAGTTGCACCGGATAGACCCCTGCAAGCCCTGGCCCCTGCAGGGCAAGGTCACGGGTGCTCGCGCTGGTCCGCAGCACACGGGTTGTGCCTGGCGCCAGATCGGGCAACGCCGTAGAGGTGGCGCTGAACACCGACTGCGCATCGCCGACCGGGGCCGCACGCAACGCGGCGGCGTCGGTGACGCGGGTGAACACGGTGGTCACCAGTCGCAGATCATGACGCCTGACCGGTCCCGTGCGCACCTCGATGGCGGCCCGCAAACTGGCGTTGTCGTTGTCATCGACGATGCCCTCCACCTCAATCAAGCGGACATCCAGTGGCCGGGGATCGATGCGTTGACCGGCGGCGGGGTCTGGCAGCGCCACACCAGCCCCGACAACGACGACTGCCGCGACAAGCAGGGCTAGGCACAGGCGGCCGGGTCGGCTCATTCGGGATCGCCATCGCGGACGGCCTGGCGGACCAGACGCGCTTCGTTGGGGTGTGTCAACCGTTGTAGTGCCGTGTCGATCGGCAGCCATGCGATGTCTTCGGCCTCGTCATCTCTGCGACTGAAATCGCCGCCTTGCAAGACCATCAGATAGTAGTGCACATACTTGTGATAGCGCACCCGGTCGGCACGCCAGACGAACCAGTAGTCCACCACGCCCAATTTCCGGTCTATCGCGGCGTCCAAGCCGGTCTCCTCCCGAACCTCTCTGACGGCCGCGGACTGCAGATCCTCTCCGGGTTCAAGGCCACCCTTGGGCAGGGTCCACTGCAGCACGCTGGTGGCACTCCGGTGTGCGATCACCACCACCCATCGTCCGTCCGCCCGGTCGTCATAGACCAGGCCGCCGGCCGAGGTTGCATGCTTGGTCGGGTAGCGGGCCATGTCGGGGCCGTATCCGCGGATTGGCGTAGGGCGCACCGCAGGGTCGATTGAGAAACCACGATACGTGTTCGGCGTCCGGTCGCCGGTCAGGATGCCCCCGACCAGGTCCTTGACAGGTGACGTGTCAAACCGCAAACCCTGGCGATCGGCCCCTACGATGGGCTCCATGTCCGCCATCACAGAGGCGCAGCGACTGCGCGAGACCCAGCTACAGGCCCTGGGTGCGTTGGTCGACGTTGGCGTGGCCGACGAGTTGGGACGGCGTTTCGCGGCTGAGGGATTTGAGTTGTACCTGGTCGGGGGAACGGTGCGAGATCTTCTCCGCGGATCGCCGGACACCGGGGACCTGGACTTTGCGACCTCCGCGCTGCCCGACGACACGCAACGGCTACTTGAGGGATGGGCAGAGGACCTGTGGTTGACCGGTGCCCGATTCGGCACGGTCAGCGCCGCCAGGGCGGGGCACACGGTCGAGGTGACCACCTTCCGGTCCGATGACTACCGTCCGGGCTCCCGTCATCCAGCCGTGCGTTTTGGTGATGACATCGCCGCGGATCTGGCCCGCAGAGACTTTACGATCAACGCGGTGGCGGTCAGCGTGCCTGATCGCCGCGTCGTGGATCCACACGGGGGCTGGGAGGATCTTCGTCAGGGCGTCCTGCGAACCCCGATCGAAGCCAAGAGCAGCTTTGCCGATGATCCCTTGCGGATGATCCGGATGGCCCGGTTCGTGGCCACGTTGGGCTTCGAACCGGACGACGATGCCGTCGGGGCCGCCACAGCGATGAGTTCAGAGCTGAAGACGGTGTCAGCGGAACGGATTCGCGCCGAATTGGACAAGCTTGTCCTGGGACCTGGGATGCGCGCCGGCATGGACCTGTTGGTACACACCGGCCTGGCAGAGGTGTTCTTGCCAGAACTGCCCGCGTTGCGGATGCAGCGGGACCCCGCCCATCACCACAAGGACGTGTACGCCCACACCCTGGCGGTGGTCGAAGCGTGTCCCGCAGACGACCTGGTGTTGCGGTTGGCCGCGCTGCTGCATGACATCGGGAAACCGGCGACTCGGCAGTTCCACGCGGGGGGCACGGTCAGTTTCCATCATCACGACGTGGTGGGTGCCCGGATGGCCCGTCACCGGCTGCGCGAGCTGCGTTACCCCAAAGATGTCATTGCCGACGTGGCGCACCTGGTCCGGCTGCACCTTCGGTTTCATGGCTACAGCCAGGGTGAGTGGAGCGACGCCGCCGTTCGCCGCTACGTCCATGATGCTGGGGACGACACACAACTTCGACGACTGAACCTGCTGACCCGCGCCGACGTGACCACAAGGGATGCGGGCAAAAAACGGCGATTCGCACAGGCGATGGACCACCTGGAAACGCGCATCGACATCCTGGCGCAGCAAGAACAGGTCCAGGCCGTCCGTCCCGCATTGGACGGAACCCAGATGATGGCGTATCTGGGAATCCCACCGGGTCCCCTGGTGGGCATGGCTTGGGACCACCTGAAGGACAAAGCGCTTGAGTTGGGACCCGTTTCGGCGGAGGAGGGGTACGCCCTTTTAGACGACTGGGCCCAAGAGCAGGGAATCGAGGTTCGCGGTGACAAGGTGCCACCGAAGCCCAAGAAGGACGACAGCGCCGCAGCGGACCACTGACACGTTGGGCGGTTTCACAGACCGCGACGGGGCAGCGGTCAGCGTGCCCGATCCCCCCGCCGGCGGTTCTCACTACGGTTCCATCGGTGCGTTCCAGGGCCAGACCTATGGTCGCAACGCGTTCGCGCAGTACACCGCCCAGGAGGCCGATGTCTTGGTGCGGGCCTTGGACCTACGACACGACGACCGCATTCTGGACGTCGGGTGCGGGAACGGGCGGCATGTCGCACGGCTGCGGGAACTTGGGTATGACGCGACGGGGGTCGACCTGTCCCCAGAGGTGTTGGCTGGCGGCGTGTCAGGTCTGGCGGCGGCCCGGGCCCAGCACCTGCCGTTCGCCACGGCAAGCGTCGACGGTGTCTTCTGCGTGTGCCAGGGGGGCTTTGGGATCTCGGTTCCGAAGGACCGTCAGGCCGTCAGCGAGTGGTCGCGGGTGCTACGAACAGGCGGGAGGCTTGCCCTCACGGCGTTTTCCCTGGTCTTTGCCGCCCGTTACATGGCCGAGGGGGACACCATCGACGTGGCCCGGGGGTTGCATCACCACTTGGCAGAAGTCGCTGGCCCGGATGGGCAGCACCGACGCTTCGATCTGTGGACCGCGGCCTACAGCGTCCCACACCTGCGTCAGATGCTGGCCGACGAGGGTCTTAGAGTGTTGGGGATCGCTGGCGTCGAACCGGGTGGCTATCAGTTGCAGCGACCGCCGGGCACAGCCGATCCGGAGGTCTTGGTGTGGGCCGAACGGATCTGACCGGGGTTGGTCACGGGGCTCATCGTTGAACGACGGCTGTGTCGTTCACGGTCCCGAGTCGGCATGTGGGCCAGTTGATCAGGCGTCTGCTGAGCGCGGGACCTCGACGTCGGAGAACGATCCGGCGATGAACTCTTCGACCATCTGATGACACACACTGTCGGCATATTGGACGGGTGGCGACTTCATGAAGTAGGAGGAGGGACCCAGCAGCGGTCCGCCGATGCCCCGTTCCATCGCAACCTTGATGCACCGGACCGCATCGATGACCACGCCGGCAGAGTTGGGCGAATCCCACACCTCCAGCTTCAGTTCGGCGTTCAACGGCACATCACCGAAGTTGCGGCCCTCCATGCGGATGTAGGCCCATTTACGATCCTCCAACCACGGCACGTGGTCGGAGGGGCCGATGTGAATGTTGTCGTTGTTGATCCCAGAGGAGATCTGTGACGTGACCGACTGCGTCTTGGAGATCTTCTTCGACGTCAGACGCTTGCGTTCCAACATGTTCATGAAATCCATGTTGCCGCCGAAGTTCAGCTGGTAGGTCCGGTCGATGGTGACACCGCGGTCCTCGAACAGCTTGGCCAACAGGCGGTGGGTGATGGTGGCGCCGACCTGCGATTTGATGTCATCGCCGATGATCGGCAGGCCGGCAGCGTTGAACTTGGCGGCCCATTCCGGATTGGTGGCGATGAAGACCGGCAGGGCGTTGACGAATCCCACACCGGCGTCAAGGGCACACTGTGCATAGAACTTCGCGGCAGATTCAGACCCGACCGGCAGATAACAGACCAGTACGTCTGCCCCGGAGTCGCGCAGGACCTGGGTCACGTCGACGACCGGTTCGTCGGACTCCTGGGCGATCATCGAGTAGTACTCGCCGAACCCGTCCAAGGTGGGCCCTCGTTGCACGGTCACGCCAGTGGGGGCCACATCAGCGAACTTGATGGTGTTGTTCGGCTCGGCCACGATTGCCTCGGACAGGTCGCGGCCCACCTTCTTGGCGTCGACGTCGAACGCGGCGACGAACTCGATGGCGCCGACGTGGTAGCCGGCCA
>JBBSNE010000069.1:0-10138 GCA_038232815.1 Euzebyales bacterium
ACGGCGACTGGCATCCGGATAGTCGGTGGTCAACCCGAACACCACCAACAGCCCTACGGACAGGTCGTTGGCCTGCCGGATGGCGTGTTCCAACGCATCGTTGTGTTCTGCCCGCTGCGCCCGCTGCATCCAGTACACGACGTGATCCCCGTCGCCGATGTCGCGGTCGTTCAGGGTGATGACGCGGTCGTCGTTGATGACTTGTGTGGCCATGGTCGTGCGGTACCCAGCAGGGCCGTACGGTGAACCACTGAACCAGTCAGGTTCACCCCCAGGCCTGACGGGGAATGCCTTCACCATGCCCGACGACGACGAACCGATCTTTCCCAACGACGATCCCAGCGACGACATGCCGCGGGAGGGGGCGGACCTGGACGACCCCCGCAAAGACCGTCCTGGCGGGCCCGGCCAGGCAGGTGGAAACATCGTCGCCCCGGGGGAGGTCAGCCCGGCACCGGTGGCGGGCGGGGGGGAACAGGACGACACCGTCCAAGAGCGCCGCGAACACCTGAAGGAGAAAGAGGACAGCTGATGGCCCCGCAGGCGGTGGATGCGGTCATCTTGGGGGCGGGTTCAGCCGGAGAACGCGCCGCACAATTGCTGGCGGAGGCCGGACGGGACGTCGTCGTCGTCGAACGGCGACTGGTGGGCGGGGAATGCCCCTACTTCGCGTGTATTCCCAGCAAGGCGATGCTGATCAGCGCCGCAGCCCGAGCCGCCCTCACATCCGAGGTCGAGGTCAGCGCCATCAGTGGTCCCATCATGTTGCAGTCAGCAGACGAGGCGTGGCTGCGAGCCGTCAGGCGCAGGGATCAAATCGCTGATCACCATGACGATTCCGCACACGAAAAGGCACTGCACGAAGCTGGTGTGCGGTTGATCCGAGGGGCCGGCGTGATCACCGGTTCACACACCATGACGGTTGAAGGTGACGACCCGGCGACGCTTTCGTTCGATCATCTGATCCTTGCAACCGGGTCCCGACCGGTCATCCCGGATCTGCCGGGGCTACGCGACGCCCATCCCTGGACCTTCGAGGATGCGTGGACGACACGGCGGCGACCCAAGTCCCTGCTGATCATGGGGGGCGGGGCGGTGGGTTGTGAGATCGCCCAGACTTTTGCCCGCTTCGGCACGGTCGTCACCCTGGTCGAACAAGAGACGGTTGGGGCGGGACTGGAGCCAGAGATCGCGGAAGACCTGGCCGACATCCTCAGAGCCGATGGCGTTGAGGTGCTGGAGCACACCGGTATCGATTCCGTCAAACGCGCAGATGGGTTGGTGTCGGCAACCATTGACGGTCAGGCCCAGGACTTCGAACAGATGGTTGTTGCGGCCGGTATGACACCTCGTGTGGACGACATCGGTCTGGATGCCCTTGGCATCGATTCGGACGGCATCGACTCGCACGGCATAGAGGTCGATGGTCGTGGGCGGCTCGCGGGTCATGACAACGTGTGGGCCATCGGCGATGTGACCGACATCGCCCCGTTCACCCACACCGCCAACTATCAGGCAGCGGTCGTGGCCGACAACATCTTGGGGGGTGACCAGACCGCGGACTACCGCGCCATTCCCAGCGCCATCTACACCGCCCCGTCGATCGCGGCGACGGGGATGACACGCCAGCAGGCCCGCGATTCCGGCGTCGACGTGGCGTCGACGGTGTTCGATCTGGGCGACACGGCACGGGCAGCGGTCGGACAGGACTCGGCCGGACGTTTGGTGCTGGTGGCGGACAAGTCGACCAAAACACTGGTCGGGGCGTCGTTGGTGGCCCCCTCGGCCGCGGAGTCGATCAGCGAGTTGTCGCTGGCCATCCGGGCCAAGATCGACTTGGATGTCCTGGCCGACGTCGTTCACCCGTTCCCCACCTGGTCTGAGGGGTTCGGCCCGGCCATTCAGACGCTGATTCAACAGCTGGCCTCCTGATAGGGCCCGCGTTTCTGGCAGGGAGCAACATCTGCGAGGCTGTGACGCATGTCGACGCCTGTCCCCCCGTCGGAGTCATCAATAGCGTCGTCTAAGACTCCTGTCATCACCACAACGGGATTGACCAAGCGCTACGGCGATGTGACGGCGGTCCAGGGGTTGGACCTGACCATCAACCAGGGCGAGGTCTATGGGTTCTTGGGCCGAAACGGTGCGGGCAAGACCACAACGATGCGGGTGCTGTTGGGGTTGATCCGCCCCACCGCCGGAACCGCCGTGGTCATGGGACACCCGCCAGGCGATCCTGATGGCCTGGCGCAGCTTGGCGCGTTGGTTGAGGCCCCCGCCTTCTACCCGTACTTGAGCGGCCGCGACAACCTGAAGCTGCTGGCCCGTTACGCCGGCGTCGCCACCACGACCATCGACGAAGCCTTGGAGGAGGTGGGGTTGGCCGAACGGTCCGGCGAGAAGGTCAAGGGCCATTCGATGGGGATGCGCCAGCGCCTGGGGGTTGCCGCGACGTTGTTGAAACGGCCTTCGTTGCTGATCCTCGACGAACCCACCAACGGCTTGGACCCCCAGGGCATGGCCAGCATGCGGACGTTCATCCGGGCTCTTGGTCAAGGCGACCGGACGGTGATGCTGTCCAGCCACCTGCTGGGAGAGGTCGAACAGGTCTGTGACCGTGTCGGTGTCATCGAGGGCGGTCGACTGGTCGCCGAAGGCACGGTCGACGAACTCCGTGGCGCGGCGGGCATTCGTATCCGTGCGACGCCGACGGAACTGGCCGCCACGATCGTCGGTGATGTCGTCGGCAGGGACAACGTTTCGGTGCGTGACGACGTGCTGGACGTGACGGTTGACCCGGGACAGGCGGCGCAACTCAACCGGCGGTTGGTGGAGGGGGGCGTCGAGGTCAGTGAGTTGACATCCTCCGAACGTTCCCTCGAGGAGATCTTCTTGTCCCTGACCGGCACCTCGGACACGCTGTCATGATCGCCGTCGCCCGCGCCGAACTGCTGAAACTGACCAAACGGGTCGGCATCGGCGTCATCATCCTGGTCTGGCCCGTGCTGGGCTTTGTGTTCGGGTATCTGATCCCGTATCTGATCCGCAATCTGGAGGGCATCCCCGAAGGCGCCGGCCCGACCACCGACATATTGCTGCCCCAGGAGTTCATCGCAAACGCGATCAGCGGCTTTCCTCTGTTCGGGTTCGCCCTTGGCGTCTTACTCGGCGCGCTGGCGGTGGGTAGCGCCACCTTCGGCTCAGGCGTACCGGCTTGGTGCATCACACTCACATATGCACCGAATGCACCAACCTGAGGGTGGTGGCTGGGTGGGGGCCTGGGTGATGGGCTGGCGCGGTGCTGACCCGCATGCGGATTTGGTGCATGACGCTCACATGTGCGCCGGATCGACCAAATCGAAAGGGGGGCGGAGTAGCCCCCCGTTCGGTCAGGCGCTGAAGGCCTGGATCATTGCGTCGTTGAAGGCCTTCAGGTCGTCGGGCTTGCGACTGGTCACCAGGTTGCCGTCGACATGGACCTGCTCATCCACCCAGGTCGCCCCGGCGTTGCGGATGTCGGTCTGCAGGCTGGGCCATGAGGTCAGGGTACGGCCCTTCAACACGTCGGCCTCGACCAACGTCCACGGCGCATGGCAGATGGCAGCGATCGGTTTGTCCGCGTCGGCGAAGGCCTTGACGAACGCCACGGCGTCGTCGTCCATGCGCAGCGCGTCGGGGTTGGCGACCCCGCCCGGCAACATCAGGGCGTCGTAGTCACCGGCGTCGGCCTGGGCGACGGTCTTGTCCACCGTGAAGGTGTCGGCGGCGTCCAGGTGGTTGTACCCCTGGAACGAATCGTCGTTGGTGCTGATGAGGTGGACCGTGGCGCCCTGCTTGGTCAAGGCGTCGCGCGGTTCGGTCAATTCGATCTGCTCCACACCGTCGGTCGCCAGGATGGCGATGGTGCGGCCGTTCAAGTCATTGGTATCCATGCCCACGGTCTTCCCGACATGGCGTCGGTCAACACGGGCATGCTATGGCAACCATGGATGACATCCCCATCACCGGTGACCACATCAAGCTGGGACAGTTGCTGAAACTTGCCGGCGTCATCGAGTCCGGCGCCCACGCCAAACTGCTGTTGGCCGACCTGCCGGTGTTGGTCAATGACGAAGCTGAGACACGGCGTGGCCGTCGACTTGTCAAGGGCGACCGTGTACAGGTTGGCGACATGGACCTGCGGGTCGTCTGACCCGGCCGCAGCCTTCAGACGACGCGACCTACAACCAGGATTCCGGCGCCGCGGTCTTCTCATCCCCTGTGTTCAGGACACCCGCCGGTTCGATCAAGGCGATCTGCGCTTCCTCGTTGGCGATGGGCCGATGACGCAGGCCACGGGGAACGACGAACAGATCCCCGACGGTGAGCGTGGCGGGTTCGCGCCCGTCCATCTCGATCGACATCGATCCGCCCAGCACCAAGAACACCTCGTCGCTGTCGTCGTGGGCGTGCCAGTCGAACGTGCCCTCAATCTTGGCCAGCTTGATGTGGTTGCCGTTGAACTCTGCCACAACCTTGGGCGACCAGTGGTCCTCGAACAGTGCGAACTTCGCGGCCAGGCTGACGGGGAGGTCGGGGGTGGCCATTGGCGTCACTCTACCCCCGGTGTGCCGGATCCTGCCCCGGGGGACGGGCAGCGCTGTGTCGGATCGTGCCCCCCACGGGGTAGGGCGATCCGACACACCGCCTCGGGGTTGAACGTTAGGCGGCGGGGACCGCCCGGCTGAGGGTGTTGATGACCACGTCGGTGACGTTGCGGTTGGTGTCGTTGACCAGGTGGGCCATCGTTTTGAACACAAAGTCCATCAGCCGCCGGCGGGGCATCCCATAGGTCGTGCACAGACGCATGACCGTGGGGTTGGCCATGACCTCCAGGAAGATCCGCCCCAGTTGGTAGTACCCGCCCCAAGTCGCCTTCAACTCCGTGGGATAGGCCAGCAGGGCATTCTCGTCACCGGTTCGAAAGGCTTGGTCGATGGCCCGGGCGGCCATGTCGGCGGCCTCGATCGCGTAGCTGATTCCCTCACCGTTGAAGGGGTTGACCATCCCGCCGGAGTCCCCCACCAGCAAGGCCCCCTTGTACAGGTGCGGGTGGCGATTGTGGCCCATCGGCAGGCCGGCGCCCTTGACCCGGCCTTCGCGGGTGTCGGGGCGCATCCCCCACTCAGCGGGGAACCCGGCCACCCAGTCGTCCAAGACCTTGCGATAGCTGGTGGACTGGAAATGTTCGGAGGTGGAGATCAGCCCCCAGCCCACGTTGACCAGACCGTCATCCAGGGGAAAGATCCAGCCATAGCCCGGAAGCAACTCACCGGCGGGGTTGCGCATCTCCAAGAACCCCTCCATGTGATCCATGGTCGAACGGGGACTGCGGTAGTACGCCCGCACCGCCGCCCCCATGGGGCGCTTCTCGTCACGATGCAAGCCCATCTCGACCGCCAGGCGTGACGAGCCCCCGTCTGCCAAGACCACGGTCCGGGCCCGGATTGCACCTTGTGTCTCATCGGCACGCTGGTAGATCACCCCGGCGATCCGATCTTCGGCGGGCCCAGCCCACAACGGGGCTACCGCCTTGGTCTGCTCCCACAGGTGCGCCCCCGCACCCGCCGCGTTCTTGGCCAGGGTGTGGTCGAACAAGGCCCGGGTCGCGGTGACCGAGTGGGTGGGATAGGAATCGGTTTCGGGCCACGGCATGTTCCAGGTGACACCGCCGCCGTACATCCGCAAGCCCACTTGGCGGGCCCACCCGTCAGGCGTCCCCGCTGCCTCGTCGTGCAGGCCCAACAGTGTCATGGCGTGGACGGCCCGCGGGGTCAGGCCGTCACCGCACACCTTGTCGCGGGGGAACGCCTCTCTTTCAAGCAGGATCACGTCGTGGCCCAGCCGGGCCAGGAAGTAGGCGGCAGCCGACCCTCCGGGACCGGCCCCGACGACGACGACGTCGGCGGTCTCGGTTGGCCCGGTCACTGCGGGAGAGATGGTGGTGCTCATGCACCCTGGAGAGTACCCAGGGACCGCCTGCAGGTAGCTACGGCCGGTCGCCGACCTGCTGCTGCAACCGCCACAAGCGTGCCTCCAGGTCAGCCCGCACCTGGGCGTAGGCGGGGTCGTCGTGGACGCTGGTCAACTCGTGTGGATCGGCGTCCAGGTCGAACAGCTCCCACGCGGGCTCCCGGTCATCAGCAGCGTGCCCAAGACCTGCCGCCGCCTTGCCCGGATAGTGGACCAGCTTGTGCTTGTGGTCGCGGATTCCATAGTGCGCTTGCACACGATGGGCACCGTCCAGATGCATCCAGTAGCGGTAGTACATCTCCTGTCGCCAGTCCGTCGGCGTCTTCCCCGCCAGCAACGGCACCATGGAACGCCCCTGCATCCAGAACGGCTGCGGGACGTCGGCAAGATCCAGGATCGTTTGGGCCATATCGACGTTGAGGGTAATGGCGTCACAGGTCGAGCCGGGGGCGACCAGCCGGGAGTAACGGACCAGGAACGGTATCCGCAGGGACTCCTCGTAGATGAACCGTTTGTCGAACCAACCGTGCTCACCAAGGAAGAACCCCTGATCAGAGGTGTAGATGACGATGGTGTCGTCGGTAATCCCCCGGTCGTCCAGGTAGTCGAGTAGTCGGCCGGTATTACGGTCGATCGAGGCGACGCAGTCCAGGTAGTCCTCCATGTAGCGGCGCCAGCGCCAGCGGGTCTCCTCGTCGGGTTCCAGCCCCTCTGGGACCGGAACTTTCAGATCCTGCATGGTCAAGTCGGCCATCGACATCAGGGCTTCACGGGCGGCGGGGGCCTGCCCGCTGTGGTCATCGAACAGGCTGACCGGTTCAGGCAATGCCGCGGAGTCGACGGTGTCCCGCAGTTCATCGTCGGGGTCCCAGGGTCGATGCGGTGCCTTGTGGTGCAACAGGACAGCAAACGGCTGGTCATCGGGCTGGTGACCGATCCACTCCAACGTCTGGTCGGTCAGGATGTCGGTGACGTACCCGCGGTGAACCCGCTGACTGCCGTCATCGTGCAGCATCGTCGGGTCGTTGTATTCACCCTGATCGGGCAGGACTGCCCAGTGGTCGAACCCGCGCGGGTCGTGGATGCCTCCGTGGCCCAGATGCCATTTCCCGATGATCGCCGTGCGATAGCCCGCGTCCTGCAAGAGGGAGGCGAACGTCGGCATCCGCGCGTCCATGGGGGTGTCCAGGGTCGTGACACGGTTGACGTGGTTGTAGGTGCCGGTCAGCACGGCGGCACGGCTTGGTGTGCAGATCGAGTTGGTGCAAAAGCAGTTGTCGAATCGCATGCCTTCGCTGGCCAGGCGATCAAGGGATGGGGTGCGCGTCAGGCTGGCGTCGTAGGCGCTGATCGCATGGGCCGCGTGGTCGTCGGCCATGATGAAGACGAGATTGGGTCGGGCGGTGGTCATCGGGCGTGACCCTACCCAGCGGCGGCCAGCAGGTGGCGCACGGCCACCGCGTCCATCGCCGACGTGCCGACCGACTTGTACACCGTGATGTCGCCGGCTCGACGGTCGATCATGACCGCGCCGGTGACCAGTTCGGCCAGGTCAGCGATCACCGCCGCCGGGGTGATGGCCCCCTCGTCGATGGCCATCAGGATGTCCCCGGCTTCATGTGCGGCGGCGCCACGGTCATCGACCACGATGGCCGCGGCACCCGCGATCAGGTCGGCGGCCAGCTCACGAGTGTCGGGGCGGAACGCACCGACGGCGGTGACGTGGGTACCGGGGTCGATGTCAGCCGCCGTGACCAGCGCGGTCGGACTGTTGGTGCAGACACACACGATGTCGGCACCCGCGGTGGCCTCGGCCACGGTATGGGCTACCTCCACCGTGCTGAAACCCATCTCGTCTGCCACTCGGTCGGCAAATGACTGGGCCCGTTCCGGCGTCCGGTTCCATACCCGTACCCGGTCGATGTGCCGGACGCTGACTACGGCCCGCAGGTGACCCCAGGCCTGTACCCCGGCGCCGATCACGGCCAGACTGGAGGCATCGGGGCGCGCGAGCAAGTCCACCGACAGGCCGCTGTGGGCTGCGGTCCGTATTTCTGTGATCGCACCCGCGTCGATGGTGGCCAGCGGCTGACCGGTGGTGCCATCGGCCACTGTGATCACGCCGTTGACCGAAGGAGTGGCATCGGGGAACACCCCCACCAGCTTGGTGACGAACAACCCTGGCGCGTCGCCGTCTGGCGGAAGGTATGACGGCATGACCCCCATCTGACCTGGCATGCCGTCGGGGGTGTGCCAGACACGTTCGGCCTGGTACACCCGCCCCTCAGCAACCGCCGAGGCCGTGGCCCGGGCCGCCCGGATTGCTGCGGGCATCGGCAACAATTCTCTCACTGCTGCAGCGTCAAAATGCCTCATCATTCGGCATACATCGCCTGGATCTGCGGCTCATATGCCGCCAGCACACCCCGGCGCTTCAACTTCATGGTGGCGGTCAGCTGCTCGGAGTCCGGAACCCAGTCGTCGCTGAGAACGGTCCACTTCTTGATCTGCTCGACCTTGTTGAACTGGCCGATCACCTCACGGACGCCCCGGTCAACCTCCGCCAGGACCGTCGGATCATCAGCCAACTCTTGTACCGTCGTGGCGTCCACGTCGTTGGCAGCGGCCCAACTGGGGGCGGTGTCGGGGTCCAGCACCAACAGCGCGGTCAGGTAGGGACGGTCGTCGCCGATCACGCAGGCCTGACCGATCAGCGGGAGGGACTTCAACTCCGCCTCGATGTTGGCCGGTGACACGTTCTTGCCTCCGGCAGTGATGATCAGCTCCTTCTTTCGGTCGATGATCGACAGGTAGCCCTCGTCGTCGTACCGTCCGATGTCACCGGTGTGCAACCAACCGTCCGCGTCGAAGGTGTCCGCCGTGCGTTCGGGGTCCTTGTAATACCCCCGGCTGACAATCGGTCCGCGGCACAGCACCTCCCCGTCGTCGGCCAGGATCACCTCGGTGCCGGGCAGTGGCCGACCGACCGTGCCCTGTTTGACCGTGAACGGGTCCCAGGTCATGCCGCCGGTGTTCTCGCTCATCCCGTAGATCTCGCTGAACGGCACGCCGATGCCCCGGAAGAAGTCAAACACGTGGGTCGGCAGCGGCGCCGCCCCTGCGAACAGGTACTTGGCCTGGTCAAGGCCCAGCATTTGGCGAACGGGGGCGAAGGCCGCTGCGTCGGCCTGTGTGAAGGGCTCGTCCAATTCGGGTGGCACGGGTTCTCCTGCTGCCTTCAGGGCAGCGACCTTCTGGCCCAACGCCAAGGCCTGCTGGAACTGTTCCACCGCACCCTCCCCTTTAGCGCTGACGCCGGCCAATACGGCTGAGCGCAACTTCTCAAAGACCCGGGGCGGTCCGAACAGTGTCTGCGGTCTGACCGGTGCCAGGTAGGTGGCCAACGTGGTCGGGTCGGGCACGCAGGTCACGGTGTTGCGTTGCCACAGCCAGCCGTAGTGGCTGACCATCCGCTCGGCGATGTGTGCCATGGGTAGGTAGCTCAAGCCACGAAGGTGCTTGGCACCGTCACCGACAAGGGCGAAGGTTGCCTCGGCTGCCGCGGCGATGTTGCGGTGATCAAGCATCACCCCCTTGGGTGTGCCGGTGGTGCCAGAGGTGTAGATCAGCGTGACGATGTCATCGGGCCTGGACTGGGCCACGGCATCCGCGGCGTCGACCGGGTCGCCCTGCAACAGGTCGCTGAACAGGGTCACGTCGTCGGGGCGAAGGTCGTCCGGGTCATCGACCACGACGATGTGCTCCAGACGCGGCAACTGGCCGCGGACCTTAAGCACCCGTTCGAGGAAGTCGACGGAGTCGCAGATGACCGCCTTGGCCTCCATATGGCCCAGCAGGTATTCGATCTGCTCGGGTGCCGAGGAGTTGTAGATGCTGACAGCCTTGGCCCGTAACAGCAGTGCGCCCAGGTCGGCGGGGTGGAACTCGGGGCGGTTGGTCAGGAACAACGCCACGGTGTCACCGGGCTGGATCCCCCACGCGGTGTAGCTGCCCGCGACCCGCGTCGCCTGGTCCAGGACCTCGGCCCAGGTCATCTGGCCCCACTCGTCTTCGCCTGTGCGCCAGCGCAATGCGGCGGCGTCGGCATCCTCCGCGGCGGCGTCCA
>JBBSNE010000070.1:0-10109 GCA_038232815.1 Euzebyales bacterium
CGTTGTCGGTGACCGAATCATCCAGATCACGTGGCAGTCGAACACGGCCTACGTCTACGATCGTGACACGCTGGAACGGACCGGGCAGTTCACCTACCAGGGGGAGGGATGGGGTCTTTGTGACCAGCCGGACCGACTGGTCATGTCAAACGGCACCCCGACGTTGACTTTTCGGGATCAAACGACCTTTGAGGAACTGGGCACCGTCACCGTTACCCAAAACGGCGAACCCGTCGAGCGCTTGAACGAACTGGAGTGCGTGGGTGGTTTGGTGCTTGCCAACGTCTGGCAGACCGACACCATCGTCATCATCCAGCCGGACACGGGGGATGTCATCAGCCAGATCGACGCCAGCGGTCTGCTGACCCCGGAGGAACAACAGCAAGCCGATGTCCTGAACGGGATTGCCTATGACCCGATCGGCGATTCCTGGCTGCTGACCGGCAAGCTGTGGCCCTGGATGTTCGAGGTCGAGTTCGACTGCACCCAGGGATGTGAGACCGCCACGGTGCCCTCTCACTACATCCGTGCACGCAGTGGTTCGCCATCTGACCTGGCGACCCGGTAGCATCCTTCGCCCGGTACGCCGTAACGACAGGACTTCAACCCAGTGGCCGTCATCAAGACGATCGACTTGGTCGGTGTCTCAACCGACTCCTGGCAGGACGCCGCCAACAAGGCCTTGCAAGAGGCCCGCAAGACGATCAGGGGTATTCAGGGCTTCGATGTCCTGGAGAGCTCGGCGGTCGTCGATGACGGCGAGATCAGCGAGTTCCATTGCCACGTGCAGATCCGCTTCCGGATTGAGCGCTCCTAGCGCTTAAGACCATTCAGCGGATCTGCCTGACGGGCAGGCGTTATTCGCCACCCTCCTCCAGGGTCACCTCGGTCGGTTCGAAGTCCTCTCCGTTGACATCGACGTCCGCGTCCTCCAGGTTGGCAACCGCCTGTTCGGCAATGTCGGTACGGTAGCTGTCATCGCTGGGTTCTTCGCTGACGATGTTCTCGCTGGCGGCGACCTCGACGGTCTGGGCCCATAGGTCGGGATCCATGATCCCGGCGCCCATGGGTGAAGGCCAGATCAGGTTGTTGACCTCGTTGATCTGCCAGGCCTGGTGGGACTGTCCCAGGGTCGGGGCGTTGTCCAGAACGATTTGGGTGCAGTCGTCGGGGTTGTCGCGGCAGTAGGCCCAGCCGCGCAGGCTGGCCTCCACAAAGGCGACCGAGGTGTCGAAGTACTCCGGGTCCTCCTCCAGGCGGCTGGCATCGGCCCAGATCGCATCCTGCAACATCGCGGTCCCGACATCGTTCCAGTCGATGATCGTCAGATCCTCGGGGGTGTAGAGCTCGTCGGTCTCGGGGTTGACGGTCTCAAGCACCTGGGCGTACTCGTTGTAGATCATCGCCTGTGCGGCATCGATCTCGCCGTTCAGCAACGCCAGCATGTCAAAGTTCTGCTGGGCGAGGGTGACGTCTGAGTCAGGGTCCAAACCCGCCTGACGCAGTCCCGCGAGCAGCTCGAACTCATTGCCGAATCCCCAGTTGCCGACGACCTGCCCGTCCAGGTCCTCCGGGCTTTCCAGGCCGGCGTCGGCGAATGACACCTGCAGGGTGCCGGAGCGTTGGAAGACCTGGGCGATGTTGACGATGTCGGCGCCCTCCTCAATGGACACCAATGCCTTGGGAACCCAGGCGATCGCGAAGTCGCTTCCGCCGGAATCAAGGACGGTTTGCGGGACGATGTCGACACCGCCCTCCAGGATCTCGACGTCCAGCCCGGCCTCTTCGTAGAACCCCTGATCAAGCGCGGCGAAGTAGCCGGCGAACTGGCCCTGGGTGAACCATTGCAGTTGCAACGACACCGGGGTCATTTCTCCCGATGGTTCGTCGCCGTCCGTGGGCGCCTCGGCTGGTTCCGGGGTGTCGGCCTCGGTGGGCGCGTCAGCCTCGGTCGGGGCATCTGCCTGGGCGGGGGCGTCAGCGTCGGATGCGGCCAACTCGTCCGTCAGCTCGTCTGCTTCGCTTTCCACCTGTTCGACGACGTCATCGACGTTCTCGATGTCGTCCGATCCGCTGCACGCGGTGGCGATCATGGCCATCGCAAGCAAAAGCAAAAACGTGCGCCAGAGGCGGTTGGAAATGGATGAGGTCATACCGGGCCCGTCCGTTCTTTGAAATGTGACTGAACACGCTGCACCGCGTGTGGGTCATGCAGGTTACGACATGGTTAGTAGTTTCCCCAGGCCCAATGGTGCGTGGAAGCGTCATACAGTGTCAGTATGTCAATCCGGGACATCGGGGAGAAGGTCTGGACGAGCAGCCCGCTGAAGGTGGTCAGGCGCGTCACGCTTCGGGCCGGCACCGGGGCCTTGACTCAGACCTACAGCGTCTACAAGGTCCACCCGGCGATGTGGCGGTTCACCGCGACGCACTACCGCCCGTGGATGGGCGACTTCGCCCGTCGGCACGCCTGGATGACCTGTCAGTTGGCGGCGTTGCATGTGCCGGCCTACCGGGCGTTCTTGAAAGAGCGGGGGTGGACGTTTCGGTGGTGGGACCTCGACAACTACCCCCCGACCAGCAAGGACTCCTATGTCACCAAATACCCTGAGGACGAACGCTGCTGGCGCGGGGACCTGGAATTGCGTGGGACCCTGGTCGATGAGTCCTCCGGCTCCTCGGGCCGGCCCTTCAATTGGGTTCGTGGGCGCGAAGAACTGACCGACATCCACAGAAACGTCGCCGGGTTCACCTCGCTGATGATGCTCCAGGAGCCACGGCTGTTCGTCATCAACGCCTACTCGATGGGGGCCTGGGCGACCGGCACCAACACCGGCATTGCGATGGCCCGGATCGCGATGGTCAAGAACACCGGTCCCGACCTGGACAAGATCGTCGACACGATGACCCATTTCGGGCCGGACTTCACCTATCTGGTCACCGCCTACCCGCCGTTCCTGAAAGATCTGCGTGACCGTTTGGATGAGGAGGGGCTGGACTGGGCGGCCTACCGGATCCACGGCTTGGTCGGCGGTGAGGGGATGACCGAGGCGCTGCGTGACTACTGTGAAGAACGGTTCTTGACCGTGCGGTCCGGCTACGGCGCATCTGACCTGACCATCGGCATCGGCGGGGAAACCGAGTTGACCGTGTGGCTGCGCAAGGCGCTGCTGCAGGACCATGATCTGCGCGAGGCCCTGCTCGGCCCGGGTGAGACGCGCACCCCGATGATCTTTCAGTACAACCCGTTGGAGACCTACCTGGAGACCAGCGACGACGGCGAGATCATCTGCACCCTGACCTCGACGTCGGTGCTCAGCCCGAAGCTGCGGTACAACATCGGCGACGAGGGCGTGCTGATGGACTGGCACGACCTGGCGGCGGTGCTGCGCGGCAACCCGGCCTGGCGTGGACCGGCGCGAGCGGCCTTCGCAAAGCAGGGGATGAAGCTGCCGTTGTTGCTGCTGTACGGCCGGGCCGACGCGACCATCTCGTTCATGGGTGCCAACATCTATCCCCAGGATGTTGAGAACGGTCTGTATGACGACTCCCAGCGTGCCGCCAGCATCGCCTCGTTCACCCTGACGTTGGAATCACGGGACGGCAACGACACCGAGCAGCAGCCGGTGATCCATCTGGAGCTGCGCCAAGGCGTCGACCTGGACGACACCCAGCGCGACGAATTCGCCCAAGGCGCCCGCGACGGCGTGATCGGCTACCTGGCGAAGACCAGTCGCGACTTCGCACAGTCACTGGAGGAGAGCAAACGCACCGGTGATATTCAGGTCCGAGTCCACGACTACGCCACTGGGCCGTTCTCGGAGCAGAACAGCAAGATCAAGCGGGTGTACCTGCAGAAAGAGGCCTCGTGACCGGGCATCGTCCTGGGCCCTTGGCCGCCAGGTCGGTCTTCGTCGGTGCGACACGGTACACCGGCCCGCTGGCGTGGCTGCGGCTGGCGCCCAAATGGATGGCGATGGTGAAGGTGATGAAGCGGATGCCCGGGTACCTGCATCATCAGGTCTACTACCAGCGCCCGTTCACACTGGGCACGATCGGGTACTTCGCCACGGAGCAGGACCTGCTGCGCTTCGCGCGTACCGGTCAGCATCGCGAGCTGATGCAGTGGGCCGTCGATGGCACCCGCAACGCCACGGGTGGCTACATCCGGCTGTACGCCGAGCCGAACGGTACGGGGGCAGCCATGGACCCGGGGCCCTGAGGATGCGGACGCAGGACTTCAGCCACGCGCCGCGAATTGCCCAGGCCGGGGCGATGGTCACCGCGCTGACCGGCGTCCGCAGGTATGTACGGGCTCGTCGTGCGGTCGGACGGGCCGCTGGTTGCTGCGGTGCTCGGCCCCTGCTACAGCCGCCGGCCGGCGTGGGACTGGTCGCCTGGTTTGAGACCGAGGCAGCCGCGCACGCCTTTGTCGAGTCATTGGACGGGGTGCCGGCCACCGTGCTGGTGGCAGGGCAGCAGGGGTACTCAAACGGTGTGTGGCGGGCCGAGTCCAACGTGATGGCGCACATCGAGACCTTCACGCCCATTGCCGGGGAGGACCAGGGACCGCCGGTGCGCCGCCGGACAGCACCCCACCCACCAGCATGACGGACACCGGCACTGACGGGGTCAGGGTGCAGCCGGTGTTGAACCAAGCCGACCTGCAGGCGTTCATCGACCTGCCGTTGCGGCTGCACCCACGTGGTCGCTACGTGCCGCACTGGCAGGACGCGATCCGCCGTTGGTGGACCGGGGACGGGCCGCATCGCGAGCATGGCGATGTCGAGTTGGTCCTGGCACGTGATCCAGCTGGCACCGTGGTCGGCCGCAGCACCGTGCACTCCGACACCCGGATGGATGACAAGCTCGGCACGCCCACCCAGCTGCTGGGCCTGACGGAGTTCGTTGACACGGCGTCCCTCTTGGCGTTGGTGGCCTATGTCGAGCAGCAGGCTCGGGCGGCCGGCAGGACAAGCCTGTTGGGGCCGGTGGCGCTGCTGCCGAACCAGGTCGGCGGCGTGGTGACCTCGGGCCACGACCAGCGCGGTTTCGTCGACTCGCCCTGGAACCCCTCGCACTACCCGGCGGCCTGGGCGGCGGCGGCGTTTGCCCCGTTCTGGCCCGCGGCCACCTGGATCTGTGATGACCTTGCTGGCCTGGACGCCGACGTGCTGTATCCAGCAGGGGCGGGCACGGAACCGGATGGGATCGAACTGCACCGGGGGTCACGCCGGCGGCTGGGCAGGCAGTTGCCGGTGTTGCGGCGGATGTTGAATGCCAGCTTCACCGAGTTGCCCTACTACACCCCAATCACCGCGGCCGAGCTGGAGGTGGCCACGGACGGGTTGGCCTTTGTGCTGGACGAGTCACTCCTGCTGTGGCTGACCCGCGACGGTGAACCGGTGGCGTTCGTGCTGACCGTGCCGGATCTCAGCGAATTCGTCATGCGCACAGGTGGCCGGATGGCCCTGCGCGATCAGCTGCGCTTGTTGCTGACCCGCCGCCGCTACCGCGACGAGGCCATCCTGATCATCAAGGGCACCGTGCCTGACGCCCGGGGCGGGGGGCTGATGAGCCTGCTGTCCCACCGGCTGCTGACCAACCTGCAGGCCGGGGGCTATCGGACGCTTCGGGTCACGTTCATCGGAGAGGACAACGCGGCATCGGCAGCGCAATTCGAAGCCATGGGCGGCCGGCCGTTGCACGATGTGGCGTTCTATCGCAAGGACTTGGCACCTCTGGATCAGCCGGCGCAGCACCTGCTGGATCGTCGGGAGGACTGGGGTCGGGCGCCCAGCGCACACAACAGCCAGCCATGGCTGGTGCGGTCGCAGGCCCCGGACACCCTTGCGCTGGGCTGGCACGCCGACCGGGTACTGGAAGTCGGCGATCCCACCCGGCGCGACCTGATGCTGTCACTGGGGTGCGTCGCCGAGGCGATCGCGATCACGGCGGCGGAGTTGGGATATGCGGCGTCTGTGCAGTGGGAGGTGGATCGGGCGGCGCGGCACGCCGGCCTGATCACGCTGGAACAGGCGGCCATGAGCGAAACTCAGACCGGACAAGCACGGCGGGTGGCAACGCCGCCTAGCGAAACGCTGCCCGTAGAAGCGCTGCCCGGGAAGACATCCCCGGGCAAAACGTCGGCTGGTCGGACCGGGGCCGCCGACGCACGGTTCACCGTGGCGGAACTGCGCGCTCGCCGGACCGCCCGCGGACCCTACGCGAGATCGGACGTCGACGCCGTCGTGGTGCGGGGTCTGGCCTGGGACGCGGGGCTGCCCGGCGGGGGTAATTCGTCGGGCCTCGGCGATCCTACGGACGGGGTCGACCTTACGATCCTGCCTTCGGCCCTGGTGGAGGAGGCCCTGTGGTTGGCTGACCGGTGGACCTTCGAGGGGCCGGCCACGACAGAACTGCGAGACTGGCTGCGCCTGGACCCCCGACACCCGCGCTATCACCTGGACGGGCTCAGCGACAAGGCGTTGGAACTGGCCAGGTGGGAGGCGATTGGCCTGGGCCTGGCACTGCGGTCTGGACCGTTGGCGGTGCTACGGACCACCCGGCTGACCACGGCGCTAGCTGCCTCTGCCCAAGCGCGGCCCCTGGGTTCGGTCGTGGCACTGACCGCACCGGTGGGGTTGGACGACGACGCCACCTGTGACCTGGGGCGGCATCTGCTGCGGGTGTGGCTTGCGGCTGGTCGCCAGGGCTTGTCGGCCCACCCGCTGAGTCAGCTGCTGGACTGTCCCCAATCGGCTGCCTTGGTCGCCGGCCATCTGGGATCCGGTAGGGCGGCATACGCGGTGTTCCGAGTGGGCCGCCCCAAGGCCATCCCGGTGCGCTCGGCCCGGCTGACTGGCTGACCGGCTGAGCGGAATGTGAATGCAACTGGTGGACGTCGTGGCCCGGCATGGCTGGACGTCTTTGAGCGCCGGGTTATACACAGGGCACCCAGAGGCATATTTTCGTAGTACAGCAACTTCTGTGATGTGGAGATCGGGGACGATGGCGCTCCACGCTGGCGGCTCCTCTACCTGGGACCAGATCGAGCGGGCAATCTGCTGGAAGTTGTCGTCCTTGAGCGGGATGACGGTTCAGAACTTGCTATACACGCGATGAGGATGCGAAGCAGCTATCAGGAGTTCTTGCCGAAGGACGGATGGTGGTCATGGACATTGGAAACCATGGAAGCTCAGGAGACGTGGAGTTGACGGACGACGTGCTCGAAAGGCTGGCCGACGAGGCCGCGCAGGGGTACCCGCGCAGCCAGTTGCAACATCGTCATGGACGAGGTCGCCCACCAATGGGCCGTGCCCCGGCGCAGGTCTTTCATGTCCGGCTGGAACCGGATCTTCGTCAAGCTTTGGATGAGCGAGCTGAACGTGATGGCACAACCACCAGTGACGTGGCCAGGAAGGCCCTTCGCGCGTATGTGACACGTTCGGGAACGTGACTACGCGCACCCTGCTGATCGTTGCGCGCACATATGACTGGACATGGGATACGTCAGCGGTGCCAATGGTAGGGCGTTGTTGTGGAAACCTTGCGAAGGCCGGCCCGTTTTAGAATCGGGCGTGAGTACTCGGTCGAATCGCTATGGATGAGGGTCATGCCCATGGCGACGGCTGATCGGGCACGCGCCGCCGTCAACGCCCGGTAGATTCCTCGGCCCCGCCACTCCTCACGGGTCGCACCGCCCCAGATCCCCGCGAAGTCTGTCCCGGGTACGGGTTCCAAGCGCCCGGCTGCAACTATTTGCCCGTCCGCCTCGGCCACCCACAACTCCATCAGGTCATCAAAGGACATCCGGGACAGGAGTGCATCGGCCATCGCAGCGGCGTCATCATCGCCGAAGACCTCACTGTCCATGGCGCACATCGCGCGGACGTCGGCTTCCCCGGTGACCCGGCGCAGTGCCACACCTGCCGGTAGTGGGACGTCCACATCTAGCGCCCGCGCTTCGCCGATCATGATCGACTCTGGTTCCTGGGCGATGAACCCGCTGTCAACCAGAGCATCGTGCAGGTCGGGCGCATGGTCATGCCCACGGGTCTTCCACTCGATCCGCTTGATGGTGGCATCTGCCTGATAGTGAGCAAGCGCCTCTGCGACGAGCCGGCGAATCCGCTCAGCAGCTGCCCCGTCAAGGTCGGTGTAGGTAACAAAGCCGCGCCCACCTGCAAACGTCACCAAGCGGAGTGGGCCGTGCCGGGTCACCGAGACCGCGCTGGGCGTTTCTGCATCCGTTCGAAGCTGCTCGTCGTAGGCCTTGAGCAGGTCAGCTATTGGTGGCATGTCCATCCATCGCCCAGGGGATGCTCAGACGCTCTATAAGCGTGACGAGCAGGTACAGCCCGATGCCCAGCGCCGCCCCGGCTGCAACGCCCGCCCAGGCGGTGGCGTAGCGCGACAGACCGGCGGACTGCACGATCAACGGGCCCAGGGCGTCCTGCCGGCCGCCGAAGTACTCCGCCACGATCGCCGCGATCACCGCGAGGGATGAGGTCACCTTCGCGGCGGTGAACAGATAGGGCAAGGCGTTTGGAATGCGGACCTCTCGCATGATCCGCCAGCGCGAAGCGGCCAGGGAATCCATCAACTCCAGATGGATGTCATCGACCTGGCTAAGCCCCTTTGCGGTGCCGATGAACACCGGGAAGAACACCACTACGATCACGACCGCTTGGTTGGACCGCGGGGCGAGGGTGCCGAACCAGGCGTTGAAGATCGGGGCCACCGCGATGATCGGCATGGCGTTCAGCGCCGCGGCCAGCGGGGTGATGGTCTCAGCCGCGGTACGCCAGCGGCTGACCAGCAGCGCGGCCACGACCCCCAACGCGATGCCGATCGCCAAGCCGGTGATGACCACGAACCCGGTGGTCTGCAATGCGGTGAAGACCTGACTGCGATTCTCCAGCAGTTCGGCGACGATGCGAGAGGGGGGCGGGAGCAAGAACCCGTCCGGCTGCAACCACCCCAACAAACCCTCCCACAACGCCACGATGACCAACCCCGCGACCAACGGCGGTCCGATGCCTCCGGCCCGCCGCTTGGCCCACCCCCACGCACCCGTGGAAATACCGGCACCACCAGATGCCGTGGGGGCGGGTGGCGAGGCGGTTGGTGTCGAAGGGGCGCTGCTCACGAGGTGGGGTCCGCCACCGGCATCGCTAACGCTGGGCCGGCCTCCCGTTCCACCGCCCGCAACGCCTCACGAACCTGAGTGACCGCAGCGAAGAAAGCGGGATCCTCACGGGTGTCGTCGGTGCGTTGCCCCAGGTCGATGTCGATGATCTGATCGATTCGACCTGGGCGTGGCGACATGACCACGACCTGGCGGGACAGCAGCACGGCCTCGGGGATCGAGTGGGTGACGAACAACACCGTCGTGTGGGTCCGTTCCCAGATGTCCAACAGTTCGGTCTGCATGTGTTCGCGGGTCATCTCGTCAAGCGCCCCGAACGGCTCGTCCATCAACAGCAGTTGGGGGGACGCGGCCAGCGCCCGGGCGATGGCGACACGCTGTTGCATGCCTCCCGACAGCTGTGCTGGCCGGTGGTCGGCGAACGAAGTCAACTGGACCAGTTCCAGCAGTTCAGCGGAGCGGGCGCGGCGTTTCGACGTCGACCAGCCCGCCAGTTCCAACGGCAGTTCGATGTTGCGGCTGACCGTACGCCAGTCGAACAGGCCGGCCTTCTGAAAGGCCATGCCGTAGTCGCTTTGCCGCCTGGCGGTGTCGGCGTCGTGCCCCAACACTTCGACTGTTCCTGACGTCGGTTCGGTCAACGCGCCGATCAGCCGCAGCAACGTCGACTTGCCGCAGCCCGACGGCCCGATCAACGAGGTGAACCCCCCTTGAGGGACGGTGAGGTCAATGTCGGCGACCGCCTCGACCGCACCCGGGCGGCCGGGGTTGAAGATCTTGCCCAGACCCTGGGTCAGCACGGCCGGCGCGCTGTCAGAGGACAACGGATCAGCGGTCATGTCCGCACCGCGTCCCCGCGTCCCCGCAACGTCACCCATTCTGCGGCGGCAATGGCGCCGATGGCGACCAGGCCCAGCACCGCCGCGCCTGCCACGGCGGCATACAGCCGCTCGGGTCC
>JBBSNE010000071.1:0-10052 GCA_038232815.1 Euzebyales bacterium
ACACAGACACCATCCTGCCACATAGACCACACTGCCCGTCAAGAGCAACAGAGATTAACTCAAACCACACCAGTAACAAGGAGGAGGAGGGTTGGGACCCTTAACGCCGGGTCCGGGCCAGCACGATCCCGCCGGCGAGGAGCGAAACGAGAGCCATCACCAGGGAAGTCCCCGCCTCAAACCCTGTGGCCGCCAGGGGGGGCGTCTGCGACGATCCGTTTCCGGTCCCCGTGTTGGCGCCAGAACCCGGTTGAGTGTTACCTGTCGTGCCCGGACGGTTGTTGCCCGCCGCCCCCGGCTGATTGTTGCCCGCCGCCCCCGGCTGATTGGTGCCTGCCGCCCCCGGACGGTTGTTACCTGTCGCCCCCGGCTGATTGTTACCCGTCGCCCCCGGCTGATTGTTGCCTGCCGCCCCCGGACGGTTGTTGCCCGCCGCCCCCGGCTGATTGGCCGCGCCATTGTTGCCGCCGCCAGCCGGACGCTGCGGGGCGGGGACCACGACCTGGCGGAAGGGGTCCCGCGGACTGCCGATCTCAAAGGCCTCCGGTGCGACGTTGTCAGGGTCCGGAAAGGTCAGGTTCTGGTCATCCTGGTGGTCGTCAAACGGCGTCACACTCCCAAGATCCGCCGCGGGGTTGTCCACCTGGGGTTCCGGCAGAATCGGCGGTACATCCGCCTCAACCCCGGCAGGATCCAGTGGCGCCGCCATCGACGTGCCAATCCCGAACAACGCGGCCAGACCGACGAGCGCCGCGGCAGCAACGTTGAACTGGCGGCGAAACCGCGGGTTCGACATGCTGGCGTACTCACTCACGGAATGGATGTCCTTTGGTTGATCCCGGCCAGGCTACGACGGATCGGTGGATGCGGACGGAATGATCGCAGGTTCGGAACTCGGCGCAACCGGCGCGGGGGTCTCAGGCCGCAACGTCACTTCCGGATCTGGGGTCGGCAGGGGGTCAAGGGGTGGCCCGGGATCATCGATCAGGGCAAATATCTGCGCGGTGAACTCGGCCCGAACCTGAGGAAAGCCTGCCTCACCTTCATCCACCCGTACCGACTCGACCAGTATGGCCCGGGGCAGTTCCACTTCCAGGCGACGCAAGAAGTCAACCAGTTCGAAATACCCGGCTTCCATCTCACCCACCACCGTGATTGACCCCACGGCCAGGTCGGCATTCGCAGGCCGAGGGGCACCGGTGATCGGCGACGGATCACCGAAGGTCAACGCGGTGAACACGATCCCGGATTGATTCCCGGCCGCCTGCAGCGAGTCCAGCAACATCGCCTGATCGGGATTGACGGGGACGAAGTCCTCAAGCCGTTCCAAGTCCGCCTGGATCAACGGCGCCCGTTGTTGCAGCGCCCGAAGTTCCTCCCGTCGGTTTGTCAGCGTGGCCGCATCCTGTTGTAACGCCGCGGTCTGTTCTTGCAACGTCTGTCGTTGGGCACGCGAGGGTGCCAAGAAACCGAACCACGCCAGCATCAACGAGACGGTCACCGCCACGAAGGCCGCTGTGACGAGGGCCCTCATCCGCCGATCACGGGAAGCCCAAGTTCGTACCGGTTGGTCCGGGCAGAGGGTTCCAGCCGAACCTCGGCCGAGAAGTTGGTGATGGGCACGTTGCCGATCGAATCGCTTTCCACGGTGTTCAGGTATTCGCGTGAAAAGCCATCCAGTTCACCGAAGCGCCGGAGCAGCTCCTGTATGCCGGTCAATTGACCCGTGTCGTACCCATTCAGCACAAAAAAGCCCAGATCGCCATCGTCGTCGGCCACGAAGATGGCGTCGTCATCGCTGACGTTGTCCGGTGCTTCGATCCGGCCCTGGATGGAGGTGAACGACGTCGTCGCCGGTACCCCACGTGACAGCTCGACCAAAATCCGTGCCCACGACACCTCGTTGTCCATCACGTAGGCCAACGTCTCGTTACCCACGGCAAGACGATCTGCCAAGTCCTGCAGGGCGCTCAGCGATTCAACCTGTGCGTCCAGCAGCGCGACCCGGTCCGCCGCATCGTTTCGCTCAGCCAGCAACTGATTCCGTTCGGTCTGCTCGTCGAACACAAGCGCACCCAGCGCGATCCACAAGACCACCAAGGCGACGGCGACCGCCGCCCAGCGTCGCTGCAAGACCCGCATCCGCTCATAGGTGCCCGGCAACAGATTGACGGTCATTTCAAGGCCCCCAGGGCAAGCCCCACCGCCGCGGCCATGAACGGCTTGGCCCCGTCCAGTTCCTCAGCGGACATGCCAAGACCCTCGGTTTCCAACGACTGGAACGGGTCGCCGTGGGCAACGGGCACGTCCAGGGCAACAGCAAAGTGCTCGTCAAGACGAGGGACCATCGATCCCCCGCCGGTCAGCACCACGTTGTCGATGTCGACCGAGCCGTTCTGACCGCGGTAGTAATCCACAGACTGACGTATCTCGGCGATCAGCTCGGCCAAGCTGTCGCCCAACACCTGCGCGTACTGCGGCCAGTCCTCCGGATCGGCGGACTGGACGGTCTGTGCCTGACCCCAGTCCAAGCCGGCTTCGGTCAGGGGCTGGGTGATGGAATCGGCGCCCATGGGCAGGAGGCGGACAAACCGCGGCGTCCCGTTGGTGTGCACCGTGATGTTGGTCAACTCGGCCCCGATGTCGATGATCAGCTCACCGGAGCCCACACCGAATCGCTTTTCGGTCACGACCGGGTCGCGAAACGCACGCATTTGAGCGAAGGCATCCAAATCGAGCAGCACGGGCTTCAGTTTGGCATCCTCCACCACATCCAGATACCGCCGGACCATGGCCGATTCGGCAGCGATCAAGAGGATGCGCATCATCCAGGTCCCATCCTCGTCGTGGTACTCCTCCATCAAGTGGTAGTCGAACTCGGCCTGATCCAGGGGCAGGGGTAGGTAGTCCTGGGCCTGCATCAGCAACGACTCCCGGAGCCCGTCGACGGGCATGCTGGGAAGGTCGACCCGACGGACCACCACCTGGGAATGTGCCAGGCCCAGCGCCACTCTGCGACTCTTGAACCCGAACTCCCGCCACAGGACCTGAAGCGCCTGGGTGATCCCCTCGGGCTCCACCGGTTCGGCGTTGGCAACCGTACCCGGAGCCAGCGTGACCTGGCCCAGGCGTTGAATTCGCGCCTGTTTGCCACGGCCCCGTGACAATTGCACCGCACGAACTGCGCTGGACCCGATGTCGAGTCCTATGGCCGATACCACTGCGTGTCGATGCTCCTGATCCTGCGTCGTGTTGGGGACGATTCGCCGTATGGGAATGACAGAGACTAACGGACTACTGCCGCCATCACCCCTTCGGCAGGCGGCATCCCTGTCCACCGTTCGAAGGCGACCTCCGCCTGACCAACCAGCATGCCGGTTCCGTCCACGGCGATGGCTCCTGCGGCCCTGGCCTGGGTCAGGAACGGTGAGGGTGGCCCGTAGTTCAAATCCAAGGCCACCTGACCCCTCCCCTGCTGCATCAGATCAGCCGGCAACCGTTCGCCCTGTCGACCCAGGGGCGTGGCGTTGACGACGATCCGCGGAGTGTCAGCGGTCGGGGGCGACCCCCCAGCTTCACGCGCCAGTTCCTGCAACTCCCGGGCGGCCGCGGGGCGACGAGCACGGACTCGCACAGCCGCGGCCAAACGGCCGAACGCCACCGCGGCGGCCCGTGCCGCACCCCCTGACCCGTAGATGACCACGTCATCACCTTCTTGCACGGCGCACTGCGCACGCAATACCCCCATCAGCCCAACCGCATCGGTGTTGTCGGCCCACAGTTGCTGATCGCGCCAGAACAAGGTGTTGGCGGCCCCGATGAACAAGGCCTCCTCGGTTGCATCATCGGCGTATGCCAAGGCAGCGGCCTTGTGCGGAATCGTGACGTTGGCGCCCATCAGCCCGATCGCGATCAGCCCGTCCATGGCAGTGGCGAATGCGGCGGGTGTCACGTCAAAGGCCAGATAGACGGCGTTCAGCCCCGCAGCGTTGATCGCCGCCGAGTGGAGAAGGGGCGACAGGCTATGGCTCACGGGGTGGCCCAGGACGCACAACAGACGTGTGGCGGCGTCGGTGTCCCCCACCCCGTGGTCAGCCGCCGCGGATCTCGGCAATGGCCTGGTTGTGCTGCGCCAGGGTTTCGGAGAACCGATGGGTCCCGGTTTCCTGATTCTCAACCACGTAGTAGTAGAACCCGGAGTCTGCAGGAGCAGCGGCGGCTTCAAGCGCTGCCCGTCCGGCGCCTGATATCGGCGTGGGCGGCAGACCTGGATAGACGTAGGTCGACCACGGACTGTCGAACTGGTAGTCCGTCGTCAACAGTCGGTCCTTGCGCTCGCCGGTGGCCACAAGGATGCCGTACACCACGGTGGCGTCGATCTGCAGGGCGATTCCGTCGGTGATCCGATTGTGGATGACCGAGGAGATGATCGGACGTTCTTCTGCCACCCGTGCCTCCCGTTCGATCAGTGATCCCAGCGTCAGCGTCTGATACAGACTCAGGTCGTTGCGCGTGCTGGCCCCGACCTCCGTCAGCACGCTGTCGGTCTGGGTGATCAGGCGGGTCAACACCTCGTCGGCGGGCTGTTCGACGGTGAACTCATAGGTATCAGGGAACAGCAGCCCTTCGAAGGCCTCCGCGCCCTCTGGCAGCCCGCCCTCACGTGGCGGGACCCACTCGGGCAGGGCCACCAGGGCCAGGGCCTCGCGCCATTGCTCTGCGGTATACGGTGACCCCTCGGTATCGCCCATCCGTGCCAGGGTCTCCGCGACGGTCAAGCCCTCGGGAATGGTGATGGTGTAGGTGTCTGCTGCCGGCGGTCCGGTCGTGATGACCTCCAGAATCGTTTCGGTGCTCGAGGAGGGGTCAAGCTCGTAGGTTCCGGCCTGGATCTGGCTGGCCTGTCCACCGATGGTGACAGACGCGGTGAAGGCACTGGCAGAGCGGACGACCCCGTTGTCCTCCAGCAACTGGGCGACATCTCGGGCCCCCGTTCCCTCCGGGATGGTGACCGTCACCGGTTCGGATGCAAGGTCCACGTCGGTGCCGCTCCCCGCGTTCCATTGCTGAAATCCGTAGTACCCGCCGCCGATCATCAGGATCAGGACGACAAGAAACACCTTGGAAGAATTGGTCATGGTTTTAGTTACTTTCGAGCCAGGCCTGCAACAGCACGCTTGCGGCCACCTGATCCTTGACAGACCGTGCGGTCTTGGTGGAGCGGCCGGCGGCACGCAAGGCTTTGTCGGCTTGCACACTGGTCAGACGTTCGTCGTGCAGGTGCACCGGCAGACCAGCCCTGTTCAGGTCGTCAGCGAGTTTACGAGCCATCGTCGTCGATGCAGTCTCGCCGCCCCCAAGTGCCCGCGGCAACCCGACCACCACGGCCACACAGCCAAGGGCATGAAAAGAATCGGCGATTCGCCCGGCCGCACCCTTGCCACCGGCCACAGTCGAATGCGGCGTCGCCAACAATCGGTCCGGATCCGACACGGCCAGCCCGATTCGGACCGTCCCGGGATCCACGCCAAGCACCCGACCGGGGCGTGTGCTGGCCGCCGCATCACAGGCGCTCACGAGGACAGGCGATCCTTGGCCTCCGCGGCGGCGGCGGCCACCGCGTCAGCGATTTTTGACCCGTCCTTCCCGCCCGCCTGGGCCACATTGCCCTTGCCGCCGGCCCCGCCCCCAACGATCGTGGCGCCCGGCCGTAGGACATCGGCGGCCTGGATGCCGGCCTGCACCAGGTCATCGGTCAGGGCCGCGATCATCTGCGCCTTGCCATCGGCCTTGGCCGTACCCAGCACGACCGCGCCTCGATCGATCCGATTCTTCAGATCAAGCGCCAGAGCCCGCAACGCGTCGTGATCCGCCCCCGCGATCACTCCGGCGACCACCCGCGCGTCGCCGACGGACTGGGCGGAGGACAGCAGGGCATCGGCTTGGGCCAAGACCGCGTCCTGTCGTACCCCAGCCAGTTCCTTTTCGATGGTACGGACCCGGCTCAGAAGTTCTTCGACGCGGGCCGGAGCCTCCGCACTCGGCACCTTCAGCAGTTGTGCGACCTGTTCGGCCACCAGACGTTCTTTGGACAGATGGTCAAACGCCTCCGGTCCGGTGACCGCCTCGATGCGACGCACGTTGTTGGCGATCGATCCTTCTGACAACACCGAGAACAGTCCGACCTGGCCGGCCGAACCGACGTGAGTGCCGCCGCACAGTTCCATGGAGTACTCATCGATGGTCACGACCCGGACCGTGTCGCCGTATTTCTCACCGAACAGCGCCGTGGCCCCGGCCGTGCGGGCCTGCTCTTGATTCATCTCACGGGTCAGCACCGTGGGATTGGCCGCGATCCGATCGTTGACCAGCCCCTCCAACTGTTGCAGTTGATCACGACTCACCGACTCAAAATGAGGGAAATCGAAGCGAAAGTGTCCCTGATCTATTGCCGACCCCGCCTGAGCGGCATGATCACCGACCATCTCTTTCAATGTGGCGTGCAAGATGTGGGTGGCGGTATGACCACGACGGATCGAGGAACGACGGGCATGGTCGATCTCGGCCGCGGCGTCATCGTCGGTGCCCACCTCGCCGGCTGTGACCCGCCCGTGGTGGACGATCAATCCCTCCACCGGAGCGGTGGTGTCGGTGACCTGAATTCGTCCGCCGTCGGTGGTGATGATCCCGTGGTCCCCCAGTTGGCCGCCACCCTCGGCGTAGAACGGTGTCCGGCGCAACACGACCTGTACCGTGTCGCCTTCCTGGGCCCGGTCGATCAGCTCGTCACCCGCGATCAAGGCAGCGATTTGGCTGTCATCACGTTCATGCTCATACCCCGTGAAGGCCACTGTCCCGGTGAGGCCCGCAGCTCTTTTGTACACATCGCTGGCCCCAGCAACGCGGTCAGACTTCGTGGCAGCACGGGCGCGGCTGCGCTGCGCTTCCATGTGCTCGGCAAAGGCGTCCCGATCCAAGGTCACGCCTTGTTCGGCGGCGATTTCCAACGTCAGATCGACGGGGAACCCATACGTGTCATGCAGCGTGAACGCGGTCTGGGCGTCCAGATCGGTTCCCCCGCTTGATTTGGTCGACCGGATCGCGTCGCCCAACATCACCAATCCCGTTCGCAACGTCGATGCGAAGGCATCTTCCTCGGACTGGGCGATCTTGGTGATCAGGTTGGCCTGGGTCTTCAGGTCCGGCCAGGCAGGACCCAGGGTGTCGATCACCGAGGTCATCATCGGGGTCATGATGGAGCTGTCCGTGCCAAGACTCCGAGCGCTGCGGACCGCTCGACGAATCAGACGACGCAGCACATATCCGCGGCCTTCATTGGCTGGTAGGACGCCGTCGGCGATCAAAAATGCAGTCGAACGGGAATGTTCGGCGATGATCCGCAGGAAGGTGTCGGTCTGGTCTGATCCGTCACCGAACGTGCCGGTGTAGTCGGTCCCGGTCAATTCGACGGCCTGGTGCACCATCGGACGGAACACGTCGGTCTCAAACAACGTCGGCACGTCTTGGACAAGCATTGCGGTGCGTTCCAACCCCATACCGGTGTCGACGTTCTGCTGGGGCAGTTTGGCGACGATCGAATCGCTGCCCTTCAGCGCGGGGTCGCCCAAGCCATCGGTCTCGAACTGCATGAAAACCAAGTTCCAGAACTCGAGGTAGCGGGTCTCATCGACGACCGGACCACCCCCCTGTCCGTGTTCGGGTCCACGGTCATAAAAGATCTCGCTGCAGGGGCCACAGGGGCCGGCACCGCCGGTGGACCAGTAGTTGTCATGGGCATCGCGGCGCTGGATCCGCGCCGCCGGGATATCGGTTTCTGACAGCCACAACGCCTCCGCCTCGTCGTCGTCGTCATACACCGTCGCCCACAGGCGCTCCGGGTCGAAGCCCAGTCCCCCCCGGTCGGCCGGGGTGACTGACAACTCCCAGGCCCAGCGAATTGCTTCCCGTTTGAAATAGTCGCCGAAGCTGAAGTTGCCCAGCATCTCAAAGAACGTCAAGTGACGGGTGGTCCGCCCCACATTTTCGATGTCGTTGGTCCGGGCGACCTTCTGGACCGAGGTGACGCGGGAGTGTTCGGGCTGCGCCTCCCCCAGGAAATATGGCTTGAACGGCACCATTCCGGCCACCGTCAGCAACAACGTCGGGTCTTGGGGAATCAGCGAGGCACTGGGCAACACTCGGTGATCCTGGGCACGGAAGAACTCAAGGAAGGCAGAACGTATGTCGCTGGTTTTCATCGGCTGATCGGTCACGATCCAACGATACTGTCGCCCATGGTCGACACATCGTGGTTGCCGCTGGTTGTGGTACTCAGCCTTTTGCTGGGGGCCTGCGGTGGTGATGAGACGGCCCCCCAAGCAGGAGTTGACGCCTCGGCCACCGCGCTGCCGGCGGACCCGCCGCGCCCAAACGACCAAGGACTTGATTCTTTGCAGGATCCGACCGATCAGGACCCGACCGATCAGGACCCGACGGGTCAGTCGACCATCGGTGTGCCGTCTGAGGTGGCGCCCCCACCGGACACGTCGGCGCCACCGATTGATCCCTCCACCGCAGTGGACCAGATCGTCGCGGCCATGTCCGTTGAGCAAAAGGTCGGCCAACTGTTCACCGCCACCGTTATTGGTGACGACGCCACCGAGGTCAGCGAAAGCGCCGCGACGGCCAACCTGTCGTTGTACGGCGTGGCCACACCGGCCGAGGTCGTGCGGCGCTACCACCTGGGCGGAGTCGCCTATTTTGATCACGACCAGGGCCCGGGCACATCCAATGTCGCGGATCTGCAACGCACAGCCACGCTGTCCCAGGGGTTGCAGCAGGCAGTGGTATCCGATACCGGCATCGGGTTGTTGATCGGCACCGATCAAGAGGGCGGGCCAGTCGTGCGACTGAACGCCCCGTTCACCGTCTTCCCCGCGGCCCGAGAGATCGGCGATTCCGGGGAGGTGGCCCTGGCAGAACAGGCGGGCCAAGTCACCGGCATCGAGGCGCAGGCGGTAGGAGTCAACTGGATCTATGCCCCCGTCGCCGACGTCAACGTCAACCCGGACAATCCCGTGATCGGCGACCGGGCCTTCGGGACGACCGCCGACCGTGTGGTGCCATTCGTCCTCGCGACCGCGCAAGGACTGGCAGACGCAGGGGTCCTGCCCACCCTCAAGCACTTCCCCGGCCACGGCGATACCGCCATCGACAGCCATACGTCCCTACCGACGATCGATCACGACCGTGCCACCTTGGACACTGTGGACCTGCCCCCGTTCGCGGTGGCGGCCGACCTGTCCCAGCAGGGCAGCGCTGTCAGCGTCATGGTCGGTCATCTGGCCGTCCCCGCTGTCGACCCTTCGGGCGTGCCGGCGACCATCTCCCCCACCATCTTGTCGCTGCTGAGAGATGATCTGGCCTTCGACGGTCTGGTGGTCACCGACGCGATGAACATGGGGGCCTTGGACGGATTCGGGGACAGCGGCAGCCTTGCAGTACAGGCCATCAACGCCGGGATTGACATGGTGTTGATGCCCTCGGATCTGCCGTTGGCCTGGAATGCGGTGGCCCAGGCGGTGGCAGAGGGGGAGATCAGTGCCGCCCGACTGGACCAGGCCGTCACGCGAATCCTTCAGGCCAAGGACTCGGTGGGCGTGTTGGACGCCGGGGCCATCAATCCGGGCGACATGTCAGCAATCGGCAGCCCGTCACACGGCCAGGTCCTTGCCGACATCAAGCAGGCCTGCGGATGCTGACGTGCCGGTGCGTTTACGTCCGGTCGCACTTCACCGCGAATCGGGGCGGCTGATCCCGACAGCCCGTTGGCCCGAACAGACCTCGTGCACTCCCTCCGGTCGCACTTCAGCGCGAATCGGGGTGGCTGACCGCGACAGACCCGTTGGCCTGAACAGACCCGATGCACTACCGCCGGTCACACCTCAACGCGAATCGGCCGGTTGACCCTGCCGGTAGGCGTGTACACGACGGCGATAGCGATACCTGGTCTGTTTGGTGATGCCGCCCGTGACATACAGCCCACGGGCGAC
>JBBSNE010000072.1:0-10050 GCA_038232815.1 Euzebyales bacterium
CCCTGGTCCTGTACGCCCACGGCTTCGTGGGCCCCCAAATTCCCGAACTGGTCGTGCAGAACCCGCCGTTGCGGGAACTGTTCATCGACCAGGGGTTCGCCTGGGCGGCTTCCAGCTATTCCGCCAACGGGTATGTGATCGGGGCGGGAGTGGAGGAAAGCGACGCGCTGCGGGCGCAATTCGCCGATCTCACAGGGCTCAGCGCCCCCTCGGCGACCATCGTTCATGGCATCAGCATGGGTGGTCATATCACCGGCGTGGCGATCGACGCCGAGGAGGTCGCCACCAACGGGCTAGCCGACAATCTGGTGCAGCGAACCCGTCCGCGCCGCCGGTCACTGTGATTTCACGGGTGAGGAACTGGGCGGGGCCTTCCTGGAACTGGTCCGCTGGATCGCCAGCGGCACCAAGCCTGCGGGTGAAGACCTGCTGGATCCCGCGGTCACCGCCGACCGTGATCTGGGATGTGCCTTCACCAGCGAAACGCGTGAGGGGATGCCTGAGTGCGACGACCCGACGGCGCTTGTGATCGATGGTGAGGATCCCGTTGCCACATCGGTTGCGGTCAGCAGTGCTCGTGCCGCCTCGTTGACCGCGGTGATCGCCCGCTCCGACGTCTTCGCCGACGGGCTGGCAGGGTCGGCCCTGGCCGGTGTGTTGGATGCGCCGATGTTGTTGAATCCGATGGAGCAGTTGGACCCCCGAATCCTGGCTGAACTGCAACGCCTGGGCGTCACCGACGTCGCGTTGTTGGGTGGTACGGCCGCCCTGTCTGCCGATGTCGAGCAGGCGTTGGTCGACGCCGGCCTGGTGGTGTCCCGCTTGGCGGGGTCGAACCGGTTTGCGACGGCCGGGGCCATCGCCCAGGCAATCACCGCGGCGAATGGAGCCCCGACCGAGGTCTATCTGGCGTATGGCGGTGGGTTCGCCGACTCGGTGGCGGTGGCAGGCCTGGCCGCGTTCTTGGAACGACCGATTCTGCTGACCGAGACCGACCGGCTGCCGGTGGAGACCGAACAGGCCTTGGCTGCCCTGGGTGACCCGGAAATGCGGGTGGTCGGGGGCACCGCCGTCATCAGCGACGAGATAGCCGGTGACAGCCTCCGCATCGCTGGACCAAACCGGTACGGGACCAGCGCCGCAGCTGTCGACGTGTCCCGGAACGCGGGTCTGCGGATCAACCTGCCCTATGTCGTCACCGGTGAGTCATTCGCCGACGCACTCGTCGCCGGCCCAGCCGCGGCCCTGGCCGGACAGATCATGGTCATGGTCGACGGTGACGACCTTGCCGGATCAGCCGAATCCACTGCGCTGACACTGGATGCGCTGTCCGGCCGGGTCGACGATCTGGTTGTTGTCCGGACAGCCCAAGCCGTCAGCGACTCATCGGTCGACACATTGACCTCCTTGGTCGACGGGCCGGTTCAACCCGAATCCTGAACGACTCCTACCAACTTCCTACCGGCCCCCCTTAGCGTTCGGTCACGTCCAACAAATCCCGTTGGCCGAACAATGCTGGACAGAGGGGTCCCCGGTGCCTGCACGCGTCATATCCGCCATAACGGTTTTCGTTCTGATACTCACCCTGACTGGTCCAGGTCCAGCGACGGCAGCAACGCAGATGCTGGGATTCGAGACGTTCCCCGACGGGACGACGGTTCCCTCAGGCACTGTCGTGCGCAACCAGTTCGCCGATAGCTTGGGCATTCGTTTCCCTGATGGCGTGATCGTGGAGGAGTGCGGGTCGGGACCGGTCGCCTGTGACAACCCCGCCCCGGAGGGAACCCGTGCGGCCGTCGCCCAGAGCGCTGCCGAGTTCTTCCGGCAACCGTTCGTCATGACCTTCGACGACGCGCAGCGAACCGTCACGATCACCGTCGACGGGTCCATCACCCCAGACGGGGAACCCATGCAAGCCACTCTCAGCGGGTACGACGTCGGGGGTGCGCTGGTGGATGAGTCCACGGTGACCTTCGCGGATGCGACACCCGTCGCTGTCAGTGTCGCGGCGACCGGCGATGTGATCGCCCGGGCAGTCGTGACCGGGGGCCCCGAGAGCCGGACTACCGCGAACTCTCTTGTCGTGGACGACATCGAATTTCAGTCAGACGACACGGGTGCGCCTGGCACACCTGTTGATACCACTCCCCCGTCCTTTCTCACCGTGGGCGCCCCCTACATCTCGACATCCGGTACCGTTGATGCCGCGATCGACGTCGAGGACGACGTGTCGCTTCAGTCGCTGACGGCCGAGCTGACGCGGCCTGACGGCACGGTGTCGCCCACGCTGGATACGGGGTTCGTGTGCGGCGGGACCACGACTGCCTGCGGCGGGACGCGCTTCCAGGAGTACGCCACGCTGAACGGCACAGCCATGGACGGCACCTACTCGTTGCGCTGGCAGGCGTGTGACGCAAGTGACAACTGCATCGTCTCCTATACGGTCACCGGCGAGATCTCCGCCCCGGATCCCGAAGAGATAGTCGTCCCCCGGCTGATCGGCCTGGAGGCCAATCAGGGGGTACAGGGTCGACCGCAGGTCGACAACGGCCTGTCTGATGGCGATGTCCGGTACGACTCTCTGGTGCCGTTGGTTCGAAGCAAGCCGATGCTGCTGCGCGGCTACTTCGGCACCACAGCCACGCCCGGACGGGCGGCGCCGACGCTGCGGGTCGAAATAGATTCCCTTGGCGGCTACCCCGACTTCACGCTGGTGCTTCGGCTGTCCGACACCGGCCAGACCGACGCAGCGGTGCCGGCGGTCAGCAGCGACCGTTCGGACTGGATGGACACGATCTTCCAGCAACGCCCCGATCCCCTGGCCACCGGGAACTACGTGATCCCGGCCGGTTATCTGGTCCGGGCGTCCACGGTGACCGTCGAGGATCGCTGGGTGATCAACCTTGACGAGCAAGCCCTGGTGATCATTAACACCGTCGGCGTGATCTCACCTGGTGACGTGCTGGGCCCCCTCGTGGCAACAGACAGCGTCAGCAGTCAAATCCTGCCGTACCTGGACGCAGCCGTACCCGCGTACACGCGATTGGGGGCACCCCGCACGCTCAGCTGGGGCGGCCGCACCGGCTGGGAGCAACTCCGGGGCAAGGACGAGTGCAGTTCGTTGCTGCGATCACTGTGGTGGGCATACGGGGGCCGGGACACCCCCTCGGGAGGCTATGAACCGCCTGACTCGCGTATTGTCACCGCCGCCTTCGTCCAACAGATCGACGGGTGCAGTGGTATGGCGAATCGACCGAGCCGGCCCTTTCGCGACATCCACACCTATGGCGGGGTGATGCTCTCCCAGATGTTCGGTGATGTCGCCGCCCAAGAGTTGTTTCACACCATGGGGTTGATCCATGCGTCAAACGCTCATGGTGAGTCCGCTGGCGGAGCGGCCGAAGCGTCCTGGCCCTACGACCACGGCGCGATGGGCCCTGACGGCTTGAGCGTGTTTGGTGCGGTCATGACCCCTGACGATCCGGACGAGCTGTTCAGCCACGCCGTCACGGTCGTCGATCCTTGCCCCCTGGCCAGCCAGACGCAGCGCCGGATGACCAACCCGATTTGTGATCGTGTGGCCCTGGGTGAGGGCTCCTACCGCCATGACGTGATGTCGTATGCCACCGGTCCATCGATTCCCGGCGTGAACGGCCCTGCATGGTCAAGTGACGTCACCTACAAGCGGGCGTACGCAGCCATCGTTGAGGAGCGAATAGATCCCGCGACCGGTTCGTTCGCACAGGCCAGCGATGCGACGGTGGACGGACTCATGGTCATGGGTGACGTCGACCCGACCACGGGTCAAGTGTCGCTCGGTCCGCTGTTGACCAAGCCCGTCCGGTCCGGAGATGTCGTCACCGAAGACGCACCTGAGGGCGAGGGCACCGTCCTGGTCGAGCTGCTGGATGACAGCGATGCCATCTTGCTCAGCCGGCAGGTCGCCCTGACCATCCCCCACGGTGCTGACACGCCGGAGTTCTCCGAGATTCTTCCCGCAGACCCGGCAGCGCAGCGGCTGCGTGTGTCCAATGCGACCTCCTCCGACGAACGGCTTGTCAGTGCCGCCCCGGCGGTCACGCTGGCCCAGCCGGTCGTGGACGCCGAGGCCATCCGCCTGAACTGGACGTCGTCTGATGCAGACGGCGATCCCATCGAGCATCTGGTGAGCGTGTCAACCGACGGTGGGGCCACCTGGGTCGGGGTCGCAACCGTCCCCGACGGGGCACCGACGGAGGTGGTCATCCCAGCTGCAGAGGCATCTCCGGGAAGCAACGTCGTGGTGGCCGTCCGTGCGACGGACGGCTTCACGACCACCACCGAAACGGTCCAGGTGGGCCGGGGCGTGCAACGAATCGCCGGCACAGACCTGCGCAGTTCGGCGATAAAGACCTGTCAGGCGATCGCGCCCGACGTGCCGGCGAACAGCGTCTTGCTGGCCCGCGACGACGTGTTCGCCGATGCCCTGGCCGGTGCTCCGATGGCAGGCCAGGACGCGTGCATCCTGTTCACCGAAGGCGGGCCTGGTGCCGTGCTCGATCCTGCTGTCTTTGATGAGATCAAACGTGTCCTGCTACCTGGGGCGGCGGTCAGGATTCTCGGTGGCGAGCAGGCGATATCGGCCGCCGTGGCAGACCAATTGGGCACCGCTGGCTATGCGGTGGAGCGGTATGCCGGTCCCAGCCGGTTCGAGACGGCGGTCGCCATCGCCCGGCAGGTCCGCGCCGAGAACCCGGGCAACGACAAGGTCCTGCTTGCCTATGGCCTGAACTGGCCCGACGCGGTCATGGCCGGTGCCTATGGCGCGGCGACGGGCACGCCGATCGTGCTGACCGACACTGACTCACTCCATCCCGCAACCGACGCAGCGATGACCGAACTGGGAGTCGCACAAACCCACGTCATCGGCGGCACCGCCGTCATCAGCGAGGCCACGGCACAGCAGGCTCCTGCGCCGAACCGGGTTGCTGGACCAAACCGGATGGCCACCGCCGTCACCATCGCCGAGCAGCTGTGGTCCGATGTCCCAGCAACCGGAAACCGCGCGCTTGTGGCCAATGTCGAGGCCACCGACGGCTGGGTCCTGGCACTTGCGGCGGCACCGCTCGCGGCCCGAATCGGCGGGCCAGAGCTGGGACTGGGAAGTGACCGAACACCAACCGAGACCGCGACGTACCTGCGGACCCTGACAGACGCCCAAGGGCCTGTGGAGATCGTCGTGGTGGGCGATGATGACGCGGTCGCTGCAGCTCGGATCAGTGAGATGGAAGCAGAAGTCCCCTGAAGGATCTGCCCTCATCCCCCGCTCGCCAGTTGAGCGACCAGATCGTCCAGTCCTTGTGAGAGTGAGCTGACCGGCCGTGTCAACAACGTGTCGGCGACGGGTCCCAACGCCGCGATGGCTTGTCGCACCCCCTCGGCGTACCCCGGGGCCTGGTGAACCCTGCCCCCCCGGCCGAACCGACGTAGCAAACGCTCGACCAGCAACACCTGTCGATGTCGGCCCAGTTCCAAAAGGGGCTGCACCATCCACGGCAACATCGACAGGGATTGCCGATCATGACCCCCTTCGCGCATCCGGGCAAACGTCCGCAGGTGAGAGGCCAGCACCTCATCAGCCCCAAGCCCGGGTGAGATGGCGGTCCAGGTTCGTCGCGCGCTGGCCTCGACGATCTTCGCGCCACTTTCCTCCGCCAGGGCCAACGACTCCTCCAACGCCGCCAACGCGTTCTTGTTGATCCCGTCACGGAGGTGCAGGACCCCGCTGGCAAACCAGACCCAGGACAACAATGAGGGCACGCCAAGCTGGGCTGCGTCAGCGCGGGCCCGTTCAGCGGTCTGAGCCAGACCAGAAGGCATCTCAGGCGTCAGCGCCCCGTACAACGTCAGTGCCCCCCGGGCCATCACCGCGCCATAGCCGTTGTCGGTTTCCTCGGCCATCGTCAAGCTCTGCAGCAAACGCTCCCGAGCCTGTTCCATCTGCCCGGCGTCGGCCAACGCGTGGCCCGCCATGGTGATCAGTTCTGCCGCCTGATGGAGGTACTCGGGCGGACACGCGGCCACGGCGCCGTCAACCATCGCAAGGACCGCGTCGGTGTCATGCGCCACGTAGCCTTCCCAACAGGCGACGACGACCGCTTCACAAAACCCTTCCGTGTCCATCCGCTTGGCATCACGGACGGATTGTCCGACCCACGCGGAGATGTCGGGCCGGGACCTCCAGGTCACGAACGGGGACAGCTTGGAAGCCAACAGGATCTGGCGTTCAGACTCTCCGCGCCGGCCCAACTCGTTGAAACTGGCGCGCAAATTGGGTAACTCCGCGATCATGCGGTCGGCTGCCCGGCCCTCTTGGGGGGACCGAAGCGCACGGTCGAGTTCGGTCGCCAGGGCCATGTGGAACTCCAGCACCTGTTTGACCAACGACGGCGTCAGCCGGGGTACGGCCAGGTCGCGTCCCAACTCCTGCACCGTGTCCAACACCTTGTACCGCCCCGCCGTGACATCCAAATACGCCATGCTGGCTTCGGTCAACCCGACCGTGCCCTCAAACACCCCGAGCTGGTTCAGCAGGTCCGGTTCGGCACCGGCCGGCAACAACGACATGACACCAAGCGCCTGACGTTGATTGTCGTCCAACCGGTCATAGCTCCAGCGCAACGTTTCACCGATGGTGCGATGACGCGCTGGTCTGGCTCCGGAGCTGTCACCCAGGGACAGCCGGTCATCAAGCTCTTGCAGCATCACCTGGGCAGGCACCGACGCCAGGCGCGCCCCCGCCAGTTCCAGCGCCAGGGGAAGGCCGTCCAAACGCTGGCTGATCGCATCCAGCGCCTCCGGCGGGTAGCCAGCCGCACCCCCCTGGGACGCCAACGTGCTCAACAGTTCCCTGGCAGGTGGCACCTGATCGGGGGCCGCAATGGTCGGCAGCGGATCCAATCGCCACACCACCTCTTCCGGGATGCCCAGACGCTGGCGGCTGGTGATCAGCAGCCGGGTCTTCGGTGACAGATCCACGGCGGTGAGCAGCCGTGCCAGTTCGATGACAACCAGATCCGCGCAGTCCAGCAGGATCAGGCCATCGGCGGCGCCCATCCGCTGCAACACCGCGTCGGCCAGGTCATCGCTGGGCCCTGGAGTCGCATCAAGCGCAGCAGCAAGGGACACCAGCAGCTCTTTGCGGTCGGTGGTCGTGGACAACTCCGCAACCGCGGCTGGTTTGGCCGCTTCTTCTTCGATGACCGCAAGTGCCAAACGCGTTTTACCGACCCCGCCGGGTCCGGTGATGGTGACCACCGGATGGTCCTCCAGCAGCGTCATGACCGCCACCACGTCATCGGCACGGCCGACCAGCCGGGTGGAGGGCTGCATGCGCATCCGCTGCTGCGCCTGCGCGGCATGGCTCTCCGATCCGTTACCAAGGCTCTGCAGGTGGAGGGTCGTCAACTCCTCGCCCGGTTCAAGCCCGGCCTCGGCCAAGCGCCGGTGTGCCTGTAGAAACCGCGTCGTCACCTCGGCCCGGCGGTTCTGATCCAGAAGTGCTTGCAACTGGATCTGCCACGCGGCCTCGTCATACGGGTCGGCCTCCAACACCCGTTCGGCCAGATGTTCGGCCCGGGCGGGCTCCTTGTACAACAGTTGGGTCCGGGCACAGTCAAGAAGTGCCGCACCGCGCAATCGACGCAGACGTTCCCGTTCAGGTTTCAGGTCCGGATGGTCATGCAGATCCTCCAGAGGCTCGCCCGGCGGCCACGACGCCTCGATCTGGGCCACGATGGTCGAACCCTCTGTGGCATCCAATGCGGGCAGGCATCCCAGAAGTTCGTGCGCGACATCGACGTCGCACCGGGCCAGGGGCCCCAACCGGTACCCGTTGGCGCTGGTGGCGATGATGTCGTGGCCACAGCGTTGACGGGCGGAGCGGACATAGGTCTGAAGGGTCTTTCGGGCTGTGGCCGGGGCATGCTCACCCCACAGGGCCATGACCAACTGGTCGGTCGTGACGTCATGCGGTGTGGCCAGAGCAAGTCTGCACAGCAACGTACGTTCACTCGGGGACAGCCGGACCTGCTGTCCGTTGTCATCACGGACAGTTGTGGGACCGATCACCCCAACGGTGAATCCCGCTGCCGCTGCCATGCCCTAACGCTACGTCACTTTGACGTATTTCGGAACGCCTTCACCCACTCAGTCGACCGCATGAGCCCAAAGCCTCCTACCAAACTCCTACCACCGCTTCGTAGGTTCGGCTGACAACCACCTATGGAGGGGCGACAAATGTCGGATAGATCAGCACCAGAAACCCATGCACTTAAAGCCGGAGTTGCCTTTTGGGCGGCCCTGTTCCTGCTGGTGCTGGGGGCGTCCCTGGTGAACCTCGACCATGCCAGCGCGGCCACGTTTCAGGTGTCTGCCAACAGGATCGACAACCTTTCCGATGCCGGGGATGACGCGGAGGACACCGACCCCGTTCCTGACGGGTGTACCGCAGACGACTGTTCCGTGCGTGAGGCTGTCATCGCCGCCAACGGCGCAGCCGGGCCCGATACGATCACCTTCGCCGAACGCGGCATCGTGACCCTCACGTTGGTGCCCGCGGTGGCTGCTGACGGACCTGACATCTGGGATCTGGACATCAGCGATCCCTTGACCATCCAGGGCCCCGACCTGGACAACGGGCTGATCATCAGAAGCCAATTTGGATCCACCAGTCCTGACAGTCGCCTGTTCGATGCCACTGCTGAACTGACCGTCGTCGGCATCCAGATGGCCGACGCCACCGTTGCCGGCGACGGTGGGCTGATCGCCACGTCAGCGCCGTTGTCACTGCGCAACTCGTTCTTATTCGATGGAGAGGCCTTCGGCCGAGGGGGCGCAATCAAGCTTGATGGGTCTTCACTGGAACTTGTCGACTCCTCCATGGGCAACAACACCGGGCGAAACGGAGGCGGCGCTCTGGCCGCCGATGACTTCCTCTCGATCGACTTGACCAACGCATTTGTGACCGGCAATGAGACATTCGGAAGCGACGGTGGCGCCATCCAGGCATCTGCGGTCGACGCCGACGGCGGGCTGTCCATCGACGGTTCAGCGTTCATCAGCAACCACACACCTGATGCGCCAGACTTTCCCAACAACGGTCGTGGCGGGGCGATCTTCATCGACGGCGGACAGCTGACCATCAACACGACCTTGCTAGAGGACAATGGGGCTGCCCTACGTACCGACCTTGCGCTGGCGGGCACGAAGCAAGGCGGTGCCGTGTACGCCACCGATCAGGTCAGCAACGTGCAGATCCAAGATGCGATATTTGCGTCGAACAACGCGGTGACAAACGGGGGCGCCGTGTACCTGGCGGCCACTGACGCAGTGATCAACCGCACCCTGGTCAACGGCACCCTGACGGGTGACAGCGCAGCGGTCCACGTCGGCGGGGCCAGCAACGTCACGATGGCCAACACCACGATCTCTGACTCCACCGCAGCAGCGGTCACGGCGTTGTACGTGGATTCCAATGCCTCAGCCGACATTGCATTTTCGACGATTGTGGACAGCCGACTGTCATCAGCCTTATCGCTTTCCCAGGGCAGCGCAGCCGTCGTTGGTGTTGGTGACCTGCGCCTGAACTCCTCGGTCATCAGCGGTCATGACGTTCTGTCCAACTGTGCAGGAGCGGTCATCAGTCAGAACTTCAACATCTCCGACGATGACACCTGCGGTCTGACCGAAACAGACGACCTGTCGGAGACCGACCCAATACTCGGTCCGCTGACGGACAACGATGCACCGCAGTACGGCGCCGGCGGGTTCCTGGAGCCATCCAAGACCCATCGGCCGGGGCCAGACAGCCCCGCGTTGGACAGTGCGGACCCGGCGCGATGCGGCGACGCAGAAGGGGCTCTGGACCAGCGCCTGGTGGACAGGCCACAGGGCACAGGGTGTGACCGCGGGGCCCATGAGGTCCTGGTCGAGGTGCCGCCCCCGCCGAGTGATGAGTGTGATGAGTCCGCCGCCGGTGGGCCGGACCCGGTGATCACCACCGGCATCAAC
>JBBSNE010000073.1:0-9964 GCA_038232815.1 Euzebyales bacterium
GACGACACCGCGGACCTGCCGCAGGTCAGTGTCGCAGGCGACGATGACTACGTGGTGGATGAGGCCGTGGTCGATGATGACGTGGTGGACGACGACGTGGTCGACGATGACGCCGAGGCGGATGATGAGGACATGGCCCCGCCCCCCCACCTGACCGCGGTGGACAGCACGGCACAACTGGACGACACCTCAGTGTTCGCCGATCCCGATGTGGCCGTTGACGCCGAGGAAGACGGCCACATCGGTTCAGACGACGACCCCGTCGACCCAACCGTCGCTGTGGAGGATGAGAATTGGCGTCCGGACCCAGGGTCCACAGCCGAGCTGCGGTTGTCCGACATATTGGCCGAGGGTGAGGCCGACGACGACCCGTTTGCCGACATGGACGACCTGGATGACGACCTGCGGCCGGCCGCCGGACCCGGGGATCCGTACGCGGCCCTCCAACACCTGGAGGGCACCCAGGACGCACATCCCGAGCCCCGCTTGGTGCCGCTGGACGACGACAATCCCCTGGTCGATGGCTACGTCGAAGGACAAGACGACTACGACATGCCTGCCGGCCGTCGGTCCAACACCATGGCAGAGGTGTTGTCATGGGTTCTGCCCATCCTGGGAGGAAGCATCATCGGCATCACGGTGGCGATCTTGTTCTTCGGTCTACCCAGCTAAGCCTGTCGGGCGGGACGGCGATCAGGCGATTACGCTGTGCGGTCGTTTCCCCGCCCTTGTCAGGGGCCCGTGTTCGACCCCTGATTCTTCGACCCACGACGCGCCAGGAGCGACCAGTGAGCCTCCGTCTTGATGACGAATCACAGCCCGATGAGCCCCAAGCAGACGAAAGCGCATTTGCTGCGGCTCTGAAACAAAACCCGTTCCACAAACTGTATGAGAACCGCACGCTGTATCTACGGGGTCCTATCGAGGACACCAAAGCCGATGAGATCGTCGCCCAACTGCTTGCGCTCGGATCGGAGTCCGATGACGACATCACCATGTACATCAACTCCCCTGGCGGGGTCATCAGCGGCATGTTCGCGATGTATGACGTGATGAACCTGATCGAGGCCAAGGTGAACACGTTGTGTGTAGGCATGGCCGCCTCAGCGGGGGCCTTTTTGCTTGCCACGGGCACCGGGACCAGGGCGGCGACACCCAACGCCCGAGTGATGATCCACCAGCCGCTGGGTGGCGCGCGGGGACAGGCGACCGACATCCAGATCCAGGCGCAGCAGATGACGTTCATGAGGAACCGGATCAACGAGATTTTGGCCGAACGTTCGGGCAAGCCATTGGAACAGGTGGCCCAGGACACCCTGCGTGATTTCTGGCTTGGTGCCCAGGAGGCCGTCGATTACGGTCTGATCGATGAGGTCCGCACCAGCGGAGCCCTGTGAACCTCGGCTACCGACCGGGCTCGGCGTCGCGGAAGGTGTCGACGTCGGGACCGTCCAGGCGCTCCAGCCGCCAGCGGACATAGGCATAGGTCGCAAACAACAGGCCGACCAGCCCTGGCCACCCCAAGACCACCCTGGCGGTTGTCAACGCTGCCAAGTTTCCACGTTGCACCAACGCGAGTTGGATTCCGCCTTTAAGCAGGTAGTACGCAGCCCACAGCCAGGTGATCTCTGAGTATGCCGGGCGAACCCTGGGATGGAGGTACCACTGCATCGGCCAGCGGTAGATCGCCGCACTGGTGTAGGCGACCAGGGGTCGGCGGGCAAGGACACTGACCGCCGAGGCCAGCGCAAAGATCAGGTTGCCGACGATGCCCGGAACGAAGAAACCTTCGGCCCGACCGCTGAACAGGGCCACCGCGACACCGATCCCCACGCCTGCCAGACCGGACAGCGCATACCCGACACCCTGCCGTCGCAGCAACCGGTAGCCGAACACAACCGCACACCAGCCCAACGCCAGGGTTGCAGCCCATGGCAGGTCGACGGTTGCGGCTGCGACGACGAACAGCACCGTCGGTGCCACGACGTCGATCGCCACCTTGGGATTGGCGACGACATCGCGAACGTTGTAGTCGTTGTCAGACATCATCGTTGGCAGGCCGGGCAATAGGTCGTGCCGCGGCCCCCCACGACGATCCGGCGCATCCCGGTGGCACACCGGGGACACGGCCTGCCCTGTTGCCCGTAGGCGGACAGAAACGCCGCGTTACGACCGGATTCCCCGTTGACCATCTGATAGTCGCGAAACGTCGTGCCCTCACGTTCGATCGACTCGGTCAACACGTCCCGGATCGCACCACGCAGACGATCGCTGCGCGCGCGACCGACACGGCGTGATCGCGGATGGATTCGAGCGCGCCACAACGCCTCGTCGGCATAGATGTTGCCCACCCCAGCCACCGGACGTTGTGACAACAAAAACGGCTTGATCTGTTGTGAGGTGGCAGCGACGGCCGTCGCGAAACCGGCGGAGGTGAAGTCGGCTCCCAGTGGCTCTGGTCCCAGGGCCGCCAACGTCGGCAACTCCTCGTGCTGGCCCTTGGGGGTCACGGCCACCGTGCCGAAGCGTCTGACATCGCGAAAGTCCATGATTCGTTCGTCTTGGCCGGTGGCACCGTCAACCATTGTGAACGTTGCACGCACGTATGGGTCTGGTTGCCATCCGTCCTCACCCCTCCACCGCAACACCCCGGTCATGCCCAGGTGCAGGATCAGATCAAGGCTGTCGTCAAGGTCGCCGATCAGGTATTTTCCGCGCCGAACCAGGCTGACGATCGTCATACCGGAGGCCATGGCGGGACGGATGTAGCGCGGCATCTGCGGATCCGCCCAGACGTCGGTGATGGTTGCCCCCAGCAGGCGCGGCGCCAACTGGCGTCGAACGCTCTCGACTTCGGGAAGTTCAGGCATCGCGTTGCAGGATTTCCTTCAAGGCCCGCCGTGGGCCTGCCGATGACCAGGACAGCGGTGACTGGTAGTGATGAGGAGCACATGAGACTTGCGGAGCGTGATGTGATGGGCCGTCTGCCGGCGTGGACGGTGGGCTTTTTGCGGGATCGTTGCAGCGCCCTACAGCACGCGATCAGTCGACCGGTTGACCCCATTCTCGCGCACGAACAGGAGGTCGACAGCATCAGGAGATGGAATCACGTCCTGGTGGCTGCGATCGACTTGCCGGACACCTACCTCACCCCTCTCGAATCCCTGCAGCTCCTGCATGCCCGTGTCGCAGAGCGAATGGATCGCGGAGGTGTCGGCGACATCTCCCCTGAGGTGGAGTTCTTGATCCAGGCCGTCCTGATCGATCAACTGCAACGTGAAACTGACGACGTTGTCGCCCTGTTGACCTGATCGACCTCTGCTGTGGCGCAAGGGCTGACCCCTTCGCTACGGTCGCGTCATGAGCACTGTCAGCGCCACCGGCCACTTCGCTGTTCCCCCACCCGTCAACGAACCGATCAGGACCTACCGTCCTGGCACGCAGGAACGTGAGGATCTTCAGGCGGCCTTGACGTCGATGCGACATGCGGGCCCGATCCAGGCCCCGATGCGTATCGGTGGTTCCGACGTGTCAGGCGCGTCGACCTTTGTCGTCAGGGCACCGCACGACCACGATCTGCATCTGGCCACGGTGCAGGCTGCAGACGCCACGCACGTCACACGAGCAGTCGATGCCGCGATGGCGGCGGCCAGACAATGGGCCACCACCCCCTCGGTCGACCGCCTGGCCATCTTCCTCCGGGCCGCGGATCTGTTGGCCGGTCCCTGGCGTGACCGTCTGAACGCAGCGACCATGCTTGGGCAATCCAAGTCGGTCCATCAGGCAGAGATCGATGCCGCGTGCGAACTGATCGACTTCCTCCGGTTCAATTGTGCGTTCGCTGCGGAGATCCACGACGAGCAGCCCCTGTCGTCACCCGGGATCTGGAACCGGATGGATCATCGACCGTTGGAGGGCTTCGTTTTGGCCATGACCCCCTTCAACTTCACCGCCATCGCCGGGAACCTACCCACCGCGCCAGCGATCATGGGCAACGTGGTGGTGTGGAAGCCGTCGGAGAAACAGGCCTTTGCAGCGCAGCTCACCATGGACCTGTTGCTTGAGGCGGGTCTTCCTGAGGGCGTCATCAACCTGGTGCACGGTGACGGTGCGCTGATCAGCGACGTGGCGATGGCCCACCCCGATTTCGCGGGGCTGCACTACACCGGCTCGACAGCGGTGTTCCGGCAGTTGTGGCGCAAGACCGCTGACGCCATCGACACCTACAAGGCCTACCCCCGGATCGTGGGTGAGACCGGCGGGAAGGACTTCGTGCTCGCTCACGCCTCGGCCGAGCCGCAAGCTTTGGCCGTCGCCCTGGGCCGGGGGGCGTTTGAGTACCAGGGTCAGAAATGCTCGGCTGCCAGTCGCGCATACATCCCCGCCTCGTTGTGGCCGTCGGTACGTGATGACCTGGCAACCATTGCCGAGGAGATCACGGTCGGCGACGTCGCAGACCTGTCGACGTTCTGCGGGGCGGTGATTGACAAGACGGCGTATCAGCGGGTGACCGGGGCGGTGGCACAGGCCAAGGATGCGGGCACACAGGTCTTGGCGGGCGGCGGTGGCGACGACCGCGAGGGCTGGTTCGTCGAGCCCACTGTGCTGGTCACCGACGACCCCGGGAGTGACACCATGGTGCGCGAGCTGTTCGGCCCCGTCCTGACCGTCTTCGTCTACGACGACAAGCGTTGGGAGGAGACCCTGGAACTGGTCGACACCACCAGCCCCTACGCCCTGACAGGGGCAATCTTTTCAACCGACCGCGCGGCGGTCGACCAGGCCAGCACCCACCTGCGTCAGGCCGCCGGCAACTTCTACATCAACGACAAACCCACCGGCGCGGTCGTGGGACAACAACCCTTCGGCGGTGCCCGCGCCTCCGGCACCAACGACAAGGCCGGGGCGCCCCACAACCTGCTGCGCTGGGTCAGCCCCCGCTCGATCAAGGAGACCTTCGTCCCCCCCACCGACTGGTGTTACCCCCACCAGGGCTAGCCGGCCGGCCCGGCCCGCCGGCCAGTCCCCCACCGCACCTGGGCAATCCTGCGCACATCTGAGCCAGATCGCCCATCTTGGGCCGTATGACAATCCACCCCAGCCCCGCCACACCGGTCATCGGCCTACCGGGGGGCCATCCTGACGGCACCGTCCAGTCGGATGACCTCGCCGTTCAACATCTGGTTGGCGATGATGTGGCCGGTCAGGTCAGCGAACTCAGCAGGGGTGCCCAGGCGTGCGGGCATGGGGATCGTGGCCTCCAACGATTCCCGCGCCTCATCGGGCAGGCCGGCCAGCAAGGGGGTGTCGAACAGACCCGGTGCGATCGTGCAGACCCGGATCAATTTGTCGGCCAGGTCGCGCGCCAGGGGCAGGGTCATCCCGACGATTCCTCCCTTTGACGCCGCATAGGCCGCTTGTCCGATCTGTCCGTCGAAGGCCGCGATCGAGGCGGTGTTGACGATCACGCCACGTTCGCCATCCATCGGTTCGGTCTTGCTGATCGCCTCGGCTGCCAACCGGATCACGTTGAACGTCCCGACCAGATTGACGTTGATGACCGTCGCGAACTGCTCCAGCGGGAGGGGCCCCTTGCGACCAACCACGCGACCGGGGGTCCCGATACCGGCGCAGTTGACCAGGATCCGCAGATCACCCAAGGCGACCGCGGTTTGCACCGCCTCGGCCACGGCCTCACCGTCGGTCACGTCGGTGGGGACGAAGACAGCGCTGTCGCCCATTTGTTCTGCAACCTCCGCGCCCGGGGACGAAGGCAGGTCGATCAGCACGACCTGCGCACCCCCCGCCAGCAACATCTCTGCGGTGGCACGTCCCAGCCCGGACGCACCGCCGGTAACCAGTCCTACGGTGTCGGTCAACCTCATGTGCGATGAACTCCTCGTGGGTGGGCGCTTCACAATACTGGCCCGATCCGGCGGCCCACGCCCCGGCGATCCACGCCCCAGTGGCCCGTTCCTTGGCCCCGTTTCCCAGAGCCCTTGAAAATGACTCCGACTCGTCCTGAAAACGACTCAGGGCAAAGGGGCCAGACCCGCTGACCTGGGTGTTTACCTTGAACACTGCCCAACCAGCCAGTCAGGGGGGACTGACCTGAGGCACTTTCAAGGTTTGACCCCTTTGCGGGCGGGCCATTCGGATGGGACCATGGGGGGCCATGCACACCGCCCCGGCCCGATGGACCCCCTCGTCATGGCAGGACCTGCCGGCTGAGCAGTTGCCCGAGTATCCCGACCCCGATCAATTGAAGCAGGTACTCGGGCGCCTGGAGGGTCAACCTCCGTTGGTCTTTGCCGGTGAGGCTCGGGACCTGACCGAACAACTGGGTCGGGTCAGCAGGGGCGACGCGTTCCTTCTGCAGGGCGGGGACTGCGCCGAGACCTTTGACGCAGGTGGTGCGGACAGCACCCGGGACAAGTTGAAGGTTCTGCTGCAGATGGCGATCGTGTTGACCTACGGCGCCTCGATGCCGATCGTCAAGGTGGGCCGCATCGCCGGACAGATGGCCAAACCCCGGTCCGCTGCCAGCGAAACCATCGACGGCATCGAAATGAACGCCTACAAGGGTGACGCGGTCAATGGTCTGGCACCCACGCTTTCCAACCGGATCCCCGACCCCGCACGACTGGAGCGGCTGTACCACCATTCGGCCTCCACCCTGAACCTGCTTCGCGCCTTCACCCAGGGTGGTTTTGCCGACCTCCAACGCGTGCATGCCTGGAATCAGGAGTTCGTCGCCGAGTCACCTCAGGGCAGGCGTTATGAACGCATGGCCGACGACATCAATCGGGCCCTGGACTTCCTCACCGCCGTGGGTGTGGACATCGCCCATCACGCGACGTTCAACACCGTGGACGTCTACACCTCTCACGAAGCCCTGCTGTTGAACTATGAGGAGGCGCTGACCCGACAGGACTCCCTCACCGGGGACTGGTATGACTGCAGCGCCCACATGTTGTGGATCGGTGACCGCACCCGGCAGTTGGATCACGCCCATGTCCACTTCCTCTCCGGGGTCCACAACCCGATCGGGTGCAAGGTTGGTCCCACCATGACCGCCGACGAACTGCTGGAGTTGTGTGACCTGCTGAACCCCGACAACATCCCGGGACGGTTGACGTTGATCAGTCGGATGGGCGTGGACCGGGTCGAGGAGCTCCTTCCGCCACTGCTGGCAGCCATGGCTGACGCTGACAGGAAGGTGGTGTGGGTGTGCGACCCCTGTCACGGCAACACCATCACCTCAGAGTCGGGCTACAAGACGCGACGCTTCGATGACGTGCTGGGTGAGATACGCGGCTTCTTCGCCGCTCACCACCGCCAGAAAACCGTCCCCGGTGGGGTTCACATCGAGCTGACCGGTGAGGACGTCACCGAATGCCTGGGAGGGGACCAACGCATCGCGGACCTCGACCTTCCACAACGCTATGAGACCGCCTGTGATCCCCGCTTGAACAACGCCCAATCGCTGGAGTTGGCGTTCCAAGTGGCGGAGATGCTGCGCGGCTGACGATTTCGGAACAGCTCAGTACCGGCACGCGCCTGTCGCGACGGCGGTGTTGGCTGTGATCGCGGCCTGGACCGCGGGCCGAACCGACTCGGCCGTCAAGGCATATCCGACTCCGTCGTCGAATGCAGACGCAGCGAATACGATCCCGGCGATGGCGCCGGTGCTGTCGATGAAGGGCCCGCCCGAGTCACCGGGACGGACCCCGGCGTCCAAGGTCAATATCTCTCGGGTGATGATCTGCTCACCGTAGATGTCACGACCCCGGGCCTGTTCACGGCCTCGGACCGCTGCCGGTCGGACATTCAGCCTGCGTTGCCCCCCGGGATAGCCCAGGGTGGCGCCGGAAGTGTCGCGTCGTGCGGGCTGTTGTGCCCACGGCAACGGTGTCGCCGTCGCAGAGGGGGCGCTGAGCACGGCCACGTCGGTCGCGGGATCGATGTGGATGACTGTCGCGTCGTGGGTGCCGATGGCGTCGCGGACGTTGAGCCGTTCCGCGCCGGCCACGACATGGGCGTTGGTGACGACGAACCCTTGTTGCACCACGGTCCCGCTGCCGACAGAAACCCCACCACAGCCCAATCCCTCGACCTGCACCGTGGCCGGCGTTCCCGCCGCGGCGGCGGTCGCCACCACACCCTCGGCCGCAGGGGTGGCAGGCGGAGCCGTCGACCCCCCCAGGCCGGCGAACACCTGGGGGAATCCCCTGGTGTCCAAGAACGCCGCAACCTTGCCGAACAGATCAGGCGGGGGTGGCAGGGTCTGGTCGATGGTCGCAAGGACCGTCGAACTGCGTACCTCACGTGCCACCGTGGCGATCGGCCCCTGTGCCAAAACCGAGGCGCCGATCCACAGCACGACGACCAACGTCCCAAGCCCCACCACCACCCCCAACAATGAATCGGCGATTCCAGCGCCGGTTCGGGCCGCGGCGGCGGAAAGCCGGATCCCGAGCCATGTCCCGAGTGCCTGGCCGACAAGCACCCCCACGACCAGAATCGTCAAGGTCACGACCGCCAGCGCAATACCCGCCTGATCGATCAGACGATCGGCGACGGTCGGTCCGAAGGCGCCCCCGATGAGCAGGCCCGCGACGGCACCGCCGAACGCCGACACCTTGATCAGGGCACCCTGTCGCCAACCACGAAACGCAGCAACGATCAACAGCGCGACGACAACGATGTCGATGACGTTCAACCTGGCCAGTGTGCCCTCACCCACGACATGACGTGTTCATTCCAGCCGGCGGATGCGGCCCTCGGAGGCCCGCAGCACGGCCTGGGCGGCGTGGCGCAGGACCTGATGGGCCAGGCGGAACGTCTGGCTCTCCGCATCCAGGAGTTCCTCGGGCTGGCTGTCAAAATCCAGGTCGCCGTCGTCCAGTGCCGACAGTTCGGCGTCCCAATCCGTCGCGGCCGCCTGCCGTCTGAGGCGGGCCTGCGGCGCAAGTTGCAAGGTCCGTTCAAGGTCTTGGGCGATCGTCAGCACGACATCGGTGGTCGTGATCACATGCGGAGCGGTCAACAGATGAAACGCCTGAAGCTTGCGCATCGCCATGGCCATCACGTACTGCACCTCCCCCAACTGACGATCGGCGCTGTCGATCTCCCGCAGGTCCAAGGGGACGTGCGGGGGAACAGCGAACCACTCACGTAACAGGGTGAACAACGTCACGGTTGCCTGGCGGGCTTCAAGCAGCTCTGCCGGTTTGGGTATGCGGTCCATGGCTGGCAGTGCAGGCTAGGGGGCCATGGACGACGCCGCAGCCTTGCTGATCACCGTGACCGGTCGGGATCGACCGGGCCTGACCTCTGAACTGTGTCGCGTCCTGGCGGGCGCCGACGCACGCATCCTGGACATGGAGCAGGTGGTCATCCAGGACCGTCTGGTCCTTGGCATCCTAGCGTCACCGGGGGGTGAGATCGCCCAGCTGACGGCGGCGTTACAGGTGATCGCAGAGAACAACGGCGTGCACTGCGAGACCGAACAGGTCAGTCATCGCCGTCCCGACCGGCGGGATCCGGTCGACAGACATCATGTCAGCATCCTGGGGCAACCCCTGCGTCCAGCCGCCATTGCTGACATCACCGCAGCGATCGCCGACGCGGGGGGCAACATCGAGCGCATCGAACGGTTGGCCCGCTATCCCATCATGAGCTTCGAACTGGTGGTCAGCGGCATCGCCGACACCGCCCTGTTGAAACAGACGGTCGGTGCCGCGGCCGCAGAGGCACGGGTCGACGTCGCCGTCCAACGCGCGGGGCTGCATCGTCGGGCCAAACGATTGATCGTGTTCGATGTCGACTCGACGTTGGTGGACGGCGAGGTCATCGAGTTGCTGGCAGACCATGCCGGCTGTGCCGAGAAGGTTGCTGACATAACCAAGCGGGCGATGGCCGGTGACATGGACTTCGAACAATCCCTGCGGGCCAGGGTCGC
>JBBSNE010000074.1:0-9877 GCA_038232815.1 Euzebyales bacterium
GCGCCTCATCGATACGCACGATCAGGTCCCGGACATCTGGGCTGCCCCCTGGGGATGATGCAAGGGTGGACGCAGGTGCCAAGTGCGGGGCGTTGCGCCGCGCTTGGCGTCGGGCTCGCACGACACCCAGCTGTCGCCGGTCAATCCGGGTGCGTTCCATGTGCCTGCCCTTTCAATCGGGTGTGCGGTCACTGTATCGGTGTGTCGACGCCGGTTTATGGCATCGGGGCAGACGACTCCAACTTGTAACGGGGGCGTAATGATCAAAGGCCCTACTGACCCTCATCAACGTGTGCACTACGCCCCGAATGGCAACCGACCTGCACATCGGGGCGGGGGCGGTCCATGTGCCCAGGCCAACGTGTGCACGACGAGTCCGCCTGCCCACGCGTCTGACTATCCTGGTGGCATGCCTGAGGGTGACACCATTTGGCGTTCTGCCCAGGCGTTGCACGCCGCCCTGGCCGGGAAAGCAGTCACTGACATCAAGACGACGGTCCCACACGTCCGACGCCTGGTCCCCGAGCGGTTGGTCGGGCAGACCGTCACACGGGTGGAGTCCCGCGGCAAACATCTGCTGCACTGGTTCGCTCCGTCCGGGCTTGCCCTGCACAGTCACATGCGGATGACGGGGTCCTGGCACCTGTACCCGCCCGACGGAAGGTGGCGAAAACCCGCTCGCCATGCCCGCCTTGTCCTGGGGACCAGCGACATTGAGGCGGTCGCCTTCAGCGTGCCGGTCCTTGAGCTGTTGTCCCCGAAACAGGTACGGACTCATCCGTCCTTGGCGGGCTTGGGGCCAGATCCGCTGGAGGGTGACGCCACCGGGCCGGTCGACCTGGAGGAGGCCGCACGACGGATGGCAGCCCACGGACACGTGCTGATCGGTGACGCACTGTTGGACCAACGTGTGTTGGCCGGTGTTGGCAACGTCTACAAAAACGAAGTTCTGTTCATCCACGGAGTGGACCCATGGACACCCGTGGACGACGTTCCTGAGGAAACCCGAAAAGCGATGTTGCAGACCGCAAGTGAACTCCTGCGCGCAAACGTCGCCCACGGGGGCTCGCAACGGATCACCACCAGACGACCCGCTGACGTCAGGCGAGCCGGCGCCCGGGGAAGTGATGCGGTGTGGGTCTACGGCAAGGCCGGGCGCCCTTGCCCGCGCTGCGGACAACCAATCCAGATCGCTTCGCTGGGCGAGCAGGCACGGGTGACCTATTGGTGTCGCCGATGCCAGGGACCAGGCCCGACGAAAAGGCACTGACCGGACCGACCCACATGGTGAATCACGTCATCACCGCCGCACCAGCCCTTGGGGATGGTCGGCGAAACCGGCTTGGCGCAACGCGGCCACCAACGGTTGACCGTCGGGTGCGGCGCCATCGATACGGTTGATCTTGAAGTCCTTGACCCGCCCCGATTCAACCAGGGATGCCGCCGCGACGGCGGCCTGCGCAAGGACCACTGCATCAGCGGTGAACGTGATGGCTGACCGACCGCCCTTTTCGACAAACAGCACCAACTCTCCGTCCACAGTCACCACATGAGCCCCCGCCACACGACGCGGGCGACCCTTCCCCTCCACGGGTTCGGGCCACGGCAGGGTCGATCCATAGACCTGTGCCGGATCGACCGCGGCCAAGGCCAGCACGTCCGCTACACGATCGGGACGATCATCCACCTCCCGCAACGCACGAAGCCGGTCGATCGCGCCAGGCACCGCAAACTGCGCTCCCCCCAGTCCCTCCACGAAGTAGCCGCGTCGGGTCCTTCCGGCTTCCTCCATGGCCTTCAAGACCGGGTAGATGCCGCTGAATGCCCCGGGCAGATCCTCACCGGCCACGCCGTCACGGGTGACCACGCCGTGGCGGCCCAACAACACCGCCGCCCGGGCGGCCATCCGTTCGGTGGCCGGCACACCCTCGGCGACGAGTTCGCTGACCAAGGACCACCGTCCCGCAGCGGTCGCCGGCCCAGACCGACTGACCACGCGCCCCGGTCGCCGTTTGCGACCCCGGGAGGTCCGGCGCAGCATGCCACCCGACAGCGCCCGCACTGCCTGGAACGTGTCGTTGGTGACCAGCCCCTGCCACACCAGATCCCACAGCGCATCCACGACCTGGACCTCAGGCAGGCTGCCCCCGTCGGCGGCGGCCGCCGCACTGCGGTACAGGTCAGGCCAAAATGAGGCGCCGCGTTGTCGCAGATGGTCAAGCATCGCCCCCGCAACGTCGTCCAGGTCAGCGGGCGTCGGTGTCGGGGGGTCCAGCAACACCGCCGCCTGATCGCGCAGGTACAGCCCGATCCGACCATCGCTTGATCCCAACGCGCCCAGCCCCGCCCAGACGATCTCGCCGGCTGCGGCAAGCTCGTCAAGCCAGGCCGGGTTGTAGCCACGGACGCGGCAGGCCAACACATCACGCTCGAGCACCGAGGCGGGGATCGGGGCGCCCTGCAGTTGTTCGACCACCTCAAAGGTTCGATCCACACCCGGGGTTGTCGGCGTCAGCGCAGCCCCCTGCCAGGCGGGGACGAAACGCGCCAGGGCGTCTGGGCCCACCGGTTCGACCTCACGCCGCAGGGCCGCCAGGGAGCGCCGTCGCAGACGGCGGAGCACCGATGTATCGATCCATTCACGGCGCGAACCGCCAGGGCGGAACTCCCCCGCCGTCACGCGTTGTTCTGCCGCCAGGGCCTTCAACGCCAATTCGGTGGCGTCACGGGGCAGCCCGAGCCTGGCCGACACGTCCTCGGTGACGAACGGGCCGTGGGTGCGGGCGAACCGGGCGACCAGGTCGATCATGGGCCGCTCGACGGACTGGGCCAAAACGTCGGGTAACCCCACCGGCACCGGGACCCCCAACCCGTCGCGCATCCGGGCGGCGTCCTCGACCGCCGCCCAGCGGTCCTCACCGGCGACCCGGGCGCGATAGATACGCCGGTCGAGCTCCAACTCGGCCAGCCATTGGTCGGCAGCGCCATCGGTGCGGGCCACGACCTCGTCGGTGCGCAGATCACCGACGACGCGCAACAGGTCATGGACGTCATCGCCGGAGCGGGCCTTGCGGTCCTCACTCAGGTGTTGCAGTTGCAGTTCCAACTCCGCCAGGGCGTCACGGTCGACCAGTTCCCGCAGCTCGTCGGCGCCGAGCAGCTCCGCCAGCAGTTCCCGGTCCAGCGTCAGGGCCGATGCACGACGTTCGGCCAAGGGTGCATCGCCCTCATACATGTAGCCGGCCAGATAATCGAACAACAGGCTGCTGGCAAAAGGACTGGCGGCATCGGTCTGCACCTGGGTGATACGCACCTTCCGGCCCGCGATATCGCGTAACAACGACTGCAGTGCGGGCACGTCGAAGACGTCACGCAGACATTCCCGGTAGGTCTCCAGCAGGATCGGAAACGATCCGAACCGGCTGGCCACGGTCAACAGGTCCTGGGCGCGTTGGCGTTGTTGCCACAGCGGCGTCCGGCCGCCCGGACGACGTTTGGGCAGCAGCAGGGCCCGCGCGGCGCATTCCCGGAACCGGCTGGCGAACAAGGTGGAGTTCGCCAATTCTCCCACGACCAAATCCTCGACCTCGTCGGCGTCGCAGATAAGCACCTCGCGCAGCACGGCGTCGTCCAGCCACTCCCGACCCCCCTCGACCACGCCGTCGTCGAAAGGCGCACCGTCGACCGGCGCCAACATGCTCATGTCCATGACGACGTCTGCGCCCGCCCCGGTGCCACCGAACTCGCTCCAGCCCACGTCCGGCAAGCGCAAGACGATGCCGTCGTCGCTGACCATCGTGGCGATCTCGATCCCGAACCGTTCGCGCATGCGGGTTTCGATCGCCAGGGCCCAGGGGGCATGGACCCTGCCGCCGAAGCTTGACAGGATGCAGACCCGCCAGTCACCGATCTCGTCACGGAACCGTTCGATGACGATCTGGTCGTCACCCGGTACCACCTCGGTGACCTGCCGTTGCTCCTCGACGTAGGCGATCAGGTTCGAGGCGGCCCATTCGTCCAACCCGTAGGCCGTCTGCAATGTGTCGCGGGTCCGGTCGGCATCAGGCCCCCCCATCTCACGCAGGAACCGCCCCACGGCACGGCCGACCTCTATCGGACGCGAGGGGGTGTCGCCATGCCAAAACGGCAGCTTGCCAGGTTCACCCGGTGCAGGGGTGACCAACACCTGGTCCCGGGTGATGTCTTCCACCCGCCAGGTCATGGCGCCCAGCACGATCGTCTCCCCCGGCCGGGTCTCATACACCATCTCCTCATCCAACTCACCGACCCGTCGCCCGGGTCCGTCACCCGCGATGAAGACCCCGTACAGACCACGATCCGGAATGGTGCCACCGCTGGTCACGGCGATGCGTTGCGCGCCCTTGCGCCCGCTGATGGCATCGTTCACGCGGTCCCAGGTCACCCGGGGCCGCAGGTCGGCGAACTCATCGGAGGGATAGCGCCCGCTCAACATGTCGAGGACCCCATCCAACTGCGCGCGCGGCAGTTCGGCGAACGGAGCCGCGGACCGGATGACCTGGTGCAGCTCGGGAACCGACCAGTCGTCCATCGCGGCCATGGCCACGATCTGTTGGGCCAACACATCCAACGGATTGCGCGGGTAACGCGTCTGTTCGATCGCCCCGTCCAGCATCCGGCGGGTCACCACGGCTGCCTCCACCAAGTCCCCGCGGTATTTGGGGAAGATCTTGCCAACCGACGGTGCGCCTACCTGATGGCCCGCCCGTCCGATGCGCTGCAGGCCGCTGGCGACGCTACCGGGGGATTCCACCTGGACGACCAGGTCGACGGCACCCATGTCGATACCGAGCTCCAACGACGAGGTCGCCACCACACATGGCAGCCGCCCCGCCTTCAGGTCCTCCTCGATCAGCATCCGCTGTTCCCGTGCCACCGACCCGTGGTGTGCGCGGGCAATGACGGGCGGGGGCAGATCCGGGGCGGCCGCAACCTGTTCATCAGTGCGAGAAGCGGTCCACCGCTCCGCCGCCAGATCGTTGAGCCTGGCACACAACCGCTCGCTCAGCCGCCGGGAGTTGGTGAACACGATGGTGGACCGGTGTGCCTCGACCAGATCCAGCACCCTGGGGTGCACCGCGGGCCAGATCGAGCGACGGTGTTCACCGGTGGCCGCCGACGCAGGCCCCTCAGGCGCCTGCGGGATCACCTGTCCTAGGTCGGCCATGTCCTCCACCGGCACGATGACCTCGACATCCAGAACCTTGTCGCTGTCCACCTCGACGATCGTGACCGGTCGGGGGGTCCAGGCCGGGCCGTCGGTGATTCCCCCACCCAAGAACGCCGCCACCTCGGTCAACGGCCGCTGCGTGGCCGACAGCCCGATGCGCTGGAGCGACGCCGTCGCCCCGGCACCGGAGCGAAGCGCTTCAAGGCGTTCCAGAGACACCGCCAGATGGGCGCCGCGCTTGGAGCCAGCAACCGCGTGGACCTCATCCACGATCACGGTGTCGATGCCGGTGAGGGTCGACCGCGCCGCCGACGTCAGGTACAGATACAACGATTCAGGCGTGGTGATCAGAATGTCGGGGGGCCGAGCGATCAACGCCCGACGTTCCGCAGCGGAGGTGTCGCCCGAGCGCAAGCCGACACTGACTGGTTGCAGCGCGATTCCCAACCGTGTGGCGGCCTGTTGGATACCGACCAGGGGGGCCCGCAGGTTGCGGTCGACGTCGTATGCCAAGGCCTTCAGTGGGGAGATGTAGAGCACCCGGGTGTGATCGGACGGCGGTTCGCTGACCAGTCGATCGATGGACCCCAGGAACGCGGCTAGGGTTTTACCCGATCCGGTGGGCGCGCTGACCAAGACGCTTTGGCCTTCGGTGGAGTGTGCCCAGGTACCCAGTTGGGCGGGGGTCGGTGCCGCGAACGCCGCTTGGAACCACGACCGGGTCGCAGGTCCAAAGCGTTGCATGACTGTCGCGGTGTCCATGTGCAGACCAGCCTATTGGCGGGCTGTGACAACGCTTGTGCGTGTAGGCGACAGCACCCGGGGTAGATACCATGCGTGACATCCATGACCATCAACCTGTCGGTTCCCGGTGACGCCGCGCATCTGGCGATTCTGCGTGCCACCGCCGCGTCGGTGGCCGCCCGGGCACAGCTGACGCTGGATCAACTGGAAGACGTCCGATTGGCCGTGGAAGAAGCGGCGATGACCCTGTTGGCCGGCAGCCCCCCCACCATCGAGATGGCCATGGATCCCTCGGTGATGCCGTTGACCGTGACCGTCAGCGCACACCCGACGACCCCCGTCGAACTGGATCCCGACGGGTTCAGTTGGACCATCCTTTCGGCGATGACGGACCAATTCGTCGTGGATCAGGCCAACAGCCAGATGACGTTGACGATGCGGTTTGCTGGCGTGAACCCAGCGACGTGACGGTGAGCCTCACATGAGCACCGAACGCATGCGTGGCTATGCGCGCGACGACACCCGTGAACTGTTCACGTTGTTGCGCCAGACATCTGATCCCGACATCCGGGAGCGTCTGGCCGAACTGCACATGCCGTTGGTTCATTTCCTGGCCAGGCGCTTCGGTGACCGGGGGGAGCCGCTCGAAGACCTGATCCAGGTCGGATCGGTGGGGCTGTTGAAGGCCATCGACCGCTTCGATCTGTCTCGCGAGGTCGAGTTCTCCACCTACGCCACCCCCACGATCGTCGGGGAGATCAAACGCCACTTCCGGGACAAGGGATGGTCGGTGCGGGTACCCCGACGGCTGCAGGAGCTGAGCCTGCGGCTTGGTAAGGCCACCAGTCGACTGCATCAGGAGTTGGGCCGCGCACCAACGGTCCCGGAGTTGGCCGCAGAGTTGGGCGTGAGCGAAGACGAGGCGTTGGAGGCCTATGAGGCGTCGTTGGCCTACTCCACCGGTTCACTGGATGCCAAGGTTGGGAGGGACGAAGACTCCGCCACGCTGGGTGAACTGCTGGGGGATGACGACCACCGCCTGGATCAGCTGGAGCACTTCGCCTCGATCGCGCCGGCGATCAAAGACCTGGGTCCGCGTGAGCAGACCATTCTGTACCTGCGGTTCTTCAAGGGCCTGACGCAGTCACAGATCTCTGAAGAGGTGCAGATCAGCCAGATGCACGTCTCACGGCAACTGGCCCGCACCATCCGGTTCCTCCGGGCCCGACAGACCGACAAAACCGCAGAGTTCTAGCCGCGACGTAGGACCAAGGCACACAGATCGTCTTGGACTTGCCCGGCCACAGCTTGGGCGTCGATGAGCGCCTCCAAGCTGTCTGCCAGGGAGCGTTCGCCGGCCAAGGCGCCTGCGTGACCCGACAATCGGGACAACCCGGTGGTGAGGGTTTCCCCACGGCGTTCGACCAGACCGTCGGTGCACAACAGCAGATGCCCACCTCGTGGGACGGTCAAGGTTGCCTCGCCCCGTTCGCCACCATCGACAACCCCCAACGGCACAGAGCCGTTGTCCTCATACAGCCGAGTTGTGCCCGACGGGTCGACGACCAGCGGCGGGATGTGACCGGCACGACACAGCCTCACCTCGCCGCTGCCCAGGTCGACCTGGGCATAGATCATCGTTGCCGCGGTGGCTGCCGGGATCGTCGACGCGAAATGGTCGAGCCGTGCAACGACATCGGCCGGTCCATCGCTGACATCGGCCAGGGCGCGGGTGGCGGCCCTGATCTGGCCCGTCGCGGCGGCTGCATCAATCCCACGGCCGACGATGTCGCCGATGATCAGGGCCAAACAGCCGTTGTCCAGCCAAAAAGCGTCATACCAATCCCCGCCCACGTCCAGATCATTCCCGGCCGCGCGGTAACGCGCCTCGACCTCGGCGCCCGGAAGCGTCGGCAGGGATAGCGGCAACAGGTTGCGTTGCAACCGACGACTGATGGCGCGGTGCCGGTTCAACAACTCGTGCTGTGCAAGCTCGCTGCGTTTGCGTTCAGAGATGTCGATGGCAGACATCACCAGAGACTCCACGGTCCCGAGGTCGTCGAGGATGGGGCAGATCTGCAAATCCAGGGGGACCAGCCGGCCCCGCAGACGGGCGCTGACGTCAAGGCGGACCTGCTCTCCCCCTGCGGCCCGACGAACCGCGTCCTGCAAAATACGACGTGATTGTGACGGCCAGAAGCCCAGTTCCCAGAACGGCTGTCCGACTGCATCTTGGGCCGTCATGTCGGTGGCCGCAAACCCCGTCTTGTTGGCCCCCAACAAGATGCCGTCCGGCGTCAGCAACCCGACACTGACGAACAGGCTGTCCAAGACGTGTTGAAGCTGCCGCTGGGCTGCCAGGGTCTTTGCCCCCGAGCCTTGCAGTTGGGTGTTCATCGCGCGTTCTGCGTCGAACATCTGCGCACGCTGCACCGCCCGACCGGTCATCACCGCAAGGCGTTCACCCAACCACCGTTGCCGCGGGTTTGCTTCTTCGGCTCGATCGAAGGTGAAGGCCAACGCACCGGCCATCGCTGCTGTGCCGGTGAAGGGGGTGACCAGCAGGGCTTGCACGTCCATGTCATCTCGCGCCGCAAGGGCGTCGGGGTACCGCTGCCAATCTTCAGCAGTTGTCAAGAAGACGGTTTGCTGCTCTCGCAAGGCAACACAGACGGGAAGGTGTTGATCCAGTCCCAGATCCATCCACTGCCCACGGTGAGCCCGCGGTATCGACAACGCGGCCATCTGTATGACCCGATCGCCATCGATCAGCGCCAACTGACCTGACGTCGCGTCCAGCAGCTTCTGTCCCTCGGGGACCACGATCTCCACCACGTCGCTGACGCTCGATGCAGCGGCGAGCTTGGTCTCCAAGGCCGCCAGACCCCTGTCGTCCTCCAACTGTTGCACCCGCGGGAAGGTGCGTCCACCGACCTCGGCCAGGCGAACCAACGCACGCCGCTCGAAGGATTGGAGCACGCGGGGACCATCCCACATCAGCCCGACCGCGCCGTGGACCCGCCGACCGTTCAGGGGGAGCACGGCGTAGGCGCCGTGACCTCCTTGGGTGATGCTGTCGGACAAATGAGGATATGCCGCAATCACTTCGGCTTGGCTGCGATAAAACATCGGCGTGCCCTTGCGGACACAGTCCGTGATCGGGTTGACATCGCTCAGGGACATGGTCTGAAAGTTCATCGCAATTGGGTCGACAACCTGCTGCAAACCCCGTAGCTGCACCTCATCACCGACCCGCTCGGCGAACGATCCGGCGGTGGCGTTGACCAATCTGCGACCGGCCTGACCCATGGCGGAGATCAACTCGGCGATGGAGTCTGCCACCGCGATCTGGGCGACAAATTCAAGGGTCAACTCAGTTATTCGCTCGCGGGCGCTCGCCCCTGTAAATCCGTTGTCAGTCATTAGCGATGCCAGTCTCTGCCTGCGACGCCACAGACTACCGGTTTCGACCCGGCGACGAGGCCGACGCGGCTACGCTGCCATGGTGCGCATTGTCATCGTCACCAATCCAGTGGCCCGCCGGACCCGCCCGCATCTGTCACGGTGGGTGGCCGACAGCCTCAGTGATGTCGCCAAGGTGACGGTCGTTGCGACCACACATCGCAACCATGCCACTGACATCGCGGCGCAAGCCGCTGCCGACGGGGACGATGCGGTGGTCGCGCTGGGAGGGGACGGAACCGTCAACGAGGTTCTGCAGGGAATCGCCCAGACCCCTACCCGCCTGGCCGTCTTGCCGGGTGGGTCGACCAATGTCTATGCCCGCATCCTGGGTCTGCCACGAAGGCTGATGGGGGCCACGGCCGTCCTGCGCGACGCCATAGCGGCTGACCGCACCCGCCGTGTTCCTGCCGGAAGGGCCAACGATCGCTGGTTTGCGTGGTGCGCAGGCTTTGGCTACGA
>JBBSNE010000075.1:0-9827 GCA_038232815.1 Euzebyales bacterium
GTGCGATGATCACCAGCCTGCCGATCCGCCCAGCGGACCTGGTGCTGGCGCTGTCCCGGACGGCGGTTGCGTCATGACCGATGTGCACTCCATCGCATTGGAGGTCAACGGGGCTGACCGACAAATCGATGTCGACCCCCGCTGGACCCTGGCCGACGTGCTGCGACACCAACTGCATCTGACCGGCACCCATGTCGGCTGTGAGCACGGCATCTGTGGGTCCTGCACGGTGTTGGTGGACGACCGACCCGTCCGTTCCTGCCTGGTCTTTGCGGTCCAATTGGACGGCAGCCGAGTTGAAACCGTCGAAGGGTTGGACGTCGGAGGGGAACTTGCACCCATCCAAGAGGCGTTCAGTGCCTGCCACGGGCTGCAATGTGGGTTCTGCACCCCGGGCTTCTTGATGTTGGCAACCGGCCTGCAACGTGACAATCCCGCGCCGACCGATGACGAGATCAACGATGTGGTGGCATCGAACCTGTGCCGCTGCACCGGATATGAGGGCATCGTCCAGGCCTTTAAAACCGTGTTGGGCCAGCCGTGATCAGCCTGCGCGATCAGTCCGCCTGCAATGTCTCGCCCTCACCGGCGTCGTCAGCATCATCATCGGGGTCAGCCAACGCTGCCAACAACCGCAGGATCGTGTCGTATTCGCCGTCGGCGATGGGATCAAGTGTTGCGGCACTTATTGCTGCCGCCGCGGCGATGCAGCGCTCGGCCACACGTCGACCCTCTGGGGTCAAGGCCACCAGGCGCAGCCGGCCATCGGTCGGGTCGGACGCAAGCGAGACCAACTCGCGGGCCGACAACCGATCGACCACGCCTTTGATGGTGGCGCCATCAACGGCAATCTTTCGCCCCAACAGGTTCTGTGACAGGGGGCCGGTCTCAGACAGCCGCGCCATGGCGGCGAACTGGGTCGGTGTCAGCCCCTCCGGCATGAGCTTTCCGAACAGAGCGGTGTGCCGTTGGTGGGCACGTCGCAACAAAAAGCCGATCTGGTCGTCAAGGCGGTATGCCGGAGAGGCCATGGAACCGACGGTACAACCCGCGACTGATCTGAGGTGGCGAGATGGCTAGGACAACATCTGACGACAAGGTGCGCTGCGAGGCCTGCCCGATCCGCTGTCGTATCAGCGTGGGCCGCAGTGGGGCCTGTGACCGGTATGCCAACGTCGACGGGGTCCTGACACGAGTGGACCCACTGGTACTGCTGGATCGACAGGGGGAGGACGGCACTGTGGTCCCCTTCTCCGCCAAGGAATGGCAGGGCGATCTGGTCACCCCCGGGGTGCAGGTGACCGGAGTAGGGGCGGGCACGACGTATCCGGACTACAAGCCCGCCCCGTTCATCGTCGGCAGCCAACAAGACGGCGTCGACGTCGTCACGGTCGTCACCGAGGGCATCTTCAGCTACTGCGGTGCCAAGGTCAAGATCGACACCGATCGACACATCGGCCCTGAACGAGCCATCGTCCGTGCGGGTGATGCCGATGTCGGTCATGTGACCACGGCCGAATACGGCTCACAGATGCTGGCCCTCGGCGGGGTCAACCACCTGACGGGTCAGGGTCGCAACAACGGTGTGGCGACGTGCAAGATGTTGTTGGAGTTGTGTTCCGGCAACCCTGTCGAACTTCAGGTGGACGACGGATCGTCGTTGGTGATCGCTGCTGGGCAGGCCCCGATCATCGATGGTGAGACCGAGGAGCGGATGCGCGTCGGATGTGGATCGGCCACCATCGGGATGTTCGCCCTGCGATGGGCCGATCTGGTCGATGAGGTCGTGGTCCTGGATGACCACATCACCGGCGTGATGAGTGAACACCAGGCTGGGGCGGTGCTGGATGTCCAGCCCAGCGGGATCAAACTTCGGGGGCGCAAATCCACCCCAGGCCGGTACTTCGAGGTCAGCGAACCAGGATCGGGGTGGGGTGGCACCAGGCTGAATGATCCCCTTGAGGCGTTGCAGCCGTTCGATCCGGACGTGGCCAAACCGGGACAGACCCTGTTGATGACGTCCACCACCGGCGACCATCGCGCCTACTACGTCTTGGACGACGCGCTGCGGCCGGTCCAACACGAGTTGCCCGAGGAGCTGGAACCGACGGTGTCGCTGATCCAGGAGAACTGCGAACCGGCGACCGCCTCGGTGTTGTTCATGGCCGGGGCCGGCGGATCACTGCGGGCGGGCACGACGTCCAACCCCGTCAAGTTGACGCGATCGATCCGTGACACGTTGACCCGGGTGACCAGCGGGGGCGCGCCGGTGTATGTCTGGCCGGGCGGTGGGATCACGTTCATGGTCGACGTCACGCAGATGCCCGCCAACGCCTTTGGCTGGGTGCCGACCCCCGCGCTGGTCGCCCCGCTTGAGTTCACCATGGCACGGGCTGACTATGAGGCATTGGGTGGGCACACCGGGTCGGTCAAGACCCTGGGAGAACTGTTGGCCCATACGGCACAAGGCCGGTGGACCGGCGGGGCCGACACCGGCCTGGGGGGTCGCACATGATCCCGCCCGTCGCCGCCCGACTACCCGGTGGCACACGCCTGCATCTGCAACACGGCCCCATCGACCTGATCATCGAGGTCATCGGCCCGCCGGCCGCCGTCGCCGCCGCCGAGACCGCCGCCATCGCCCGCTTCGAGACCGTGCTTGACGAGCTTGTGGCACAGTTGCCGTTCTTGCGCAGTCCCCTGGCTGACCACCGGTCGACCACTGGGCCGGGGCCGGTTGGGTCGATAGCGCAGCGCATGGTGACGGCGGCCACGCCGTTCACAGGGTCCTTTCGCACCCCCATGATTGCCGTGGCCGGGTCTGTGGCCGACGAGGTCTGTGCGGTGATCGCAGCGGTACCGGGCGTTCGGCGGGCCTATGTCAACAACGGTGGGGATGTGGCCCTGCATCTGACCCCGGACCAGGCGCTGACCGTCGGGTTGGTACCGGCGTGCGACACCGGCCGGCCACAGGCCCGGTTGCGGGTCACCTTCGACAGCCCGGTCCGGGGTCTGGCCACCAGCGGACGGGGCGGTCGAAGTCTCAGCCTGGGCATCGCCGATGCGGTCACCGTCGTGGCCACGTGTACCGCGGTCGCCGACGCCGCCGCCACCCTGATCGCAAACCGTGTCGACCTGCCCGGTCATCCTGGGGTCACGCGAACCCCTGCCACCGACGTCGACGCCGATTCTGACCTGGGATCCCGCTTGGTCACCGTCGAGGTGGGGGCGTTGACCGACGCTGACGTGCAACAGGCGTTGGATCGCGGTTCGGCTGCTGCCCAGCAGTGGCAGGTGGCCGTTCCCGACGTGTTGGGTGTGGTGCTGGACCTGCGGGGGCGTCGTCGTTTGGTCGGCGCCGCAGTGGCGGGAGTCCGCGACGTTGCACAGGGGGACCGGCGTGTCGCGTGAGGATCGGTTTGTCCTGCACCACCAGGTCGTGGTGTGTGAACACATCTTCCACGAAGGGGGACCCGCACCGGACACGCCGTTGCGCCGGGCGTACGCTGTGGCCGTCGTCAGCAATCCCTTCGCCGGTCGCTACGTCGCCGACATCGCTCCGGCGATGGAGGAACTCAAGCCGCTCGGCCGACGCCTGGCCAGCCTGCTTGTCGCCGAACTGGGGGGTCCGGATCAGGTGGAGGGGTACGGCAAGGGCGCGATCATCGGCGAGGACGGCGAGTTGGAGCACGGTGCGTTGTGGCACGTCCCCGGCGGCTACGCCATGCGCGACGCGCTGCGGTCAGATGACACGGGCAGCGCAGCGGCGATCGTCCCGTCGGCCAAAAAGGTCGGCGGGCCCGGAACCAGGCTGGACGTTCCCGTCACCCATCGCGAGGCCTCCTATGTCCGCAGTCATTTCGACGCGGTCGAGGTCGGGGTGGCGTACGGCCCGGCGCCCGACCAGATGCTTTTGGCGTTGGTCATGACCGACGGGCCCCGGATACATGCACGAGTCGGCGGACTGCGCGCCGAAGAGATCAGTCAAGGAGATGGACTGCGATGAGCTCCACACCCACCTACCGCAAAGTCATGACCCGGGTCGAGGAGACCCACCGGGAGGGGGGGCGAGGCGTGGACCCGCCCACCCGCAAGGCCGTGGCTGCCGCGGTCATCGACAACCCCTTTGCCGGCACCTACACCGAGGACCTGAGCCCGCTGTTTGATCTGGGGGAGCAGCTGGGAGCCGACCTCGGCGCCCGGGCGGTCGCCGCGCTTGGAATCAACCCGGAACAGGTACAGAGCTACGGCAAGGCCGTGATGGTCGGCAGCGACGGGGAACTGGAGCACGCGGCCGCGATACTGCATCCCAAACTTGGACGGGGGCTTCGCGGCGCCACGGGTGGAGGCAAGGCACTGATCCCCTCCTCCAAGAAGATGGGCGGGCCCGGTCAGGTGTTGGATGTGCCATTGGGCCACAAGGACGCCGCCTATGTGCGGTCCCATTTCGACGCCGTCGAGATCTGGGTCAACGACGCGCCCCGCCGGGGCGAACTGCTGGTGGCGGTGGCCGTCACCGACTCCGGGCGACCACTGCCCCGGGTGGGAGGCCTGACCACGAGTGAGATGACCGGCGAAGACGGACTTCGATGACGGGTGGTCCTCTCCGGGGGCTGGTTGTGGCCGACTTCTCGCGGATCCTGGCGGGACCGTTGGCCACCATGATCCTGGCGGACCTGGGCGCTGACGTCATCAAGGTCGAACGCCCCGGGGTGGGCGATGACACACGCCAGTGGGGCCCGCCATGGTCAGGCCCAGACAGCACCTACTTCTTGTCGGTCAACCGCAACAAGCGCAGCCTGACGTTGGACCTCACCGACCCGGACGACCAAGAGGTGGCCGTCCGTCTGTGTGGCCGGGCAGACGTGGTGATCCACAACTTCCGGCCTGGCGGCGCCCAGCAACTTGGGTTGGGCTATGACACCTTGTCGGCCACGAACCCCGGGCTGGTCTATGCCTCGATCTCTGGCTTCGGCGTCGACCGGGCCGCCGCAGGACTGGGTGGCTATGACTTCTTGGTCCAGGCCATGTCGGGGTTGATGAGCATCACGGGTGATCCTGATGGCCCGCCGCACAAGGTCGGGGTCGCCCTGGTCGACGTGATCTGTGGGTTGTACACCGTCATCGGAATCCAGGCAGCCCTGGCCGAGCGGGAACATAGCGGCCACGGCCAAGAGGTCCACGTGTCGTTGATGGGTGCCGCGTTGGCCTCGTTGGTCAACCAGGCGTCATCGTTCTTGGAGGCCGGTGTCGTGCCGGGCCGCATGGGCAACAGCCATCCCTCGATCGTGCCCTATGAGACCATGGAGGCAGCAGACCGTCCCCTGGCGGTCGCGATCGGATCGGACCGTTTGTTCGACCGCCTGGTCCGTACCGTGGGTCTGCCCGCGATGGCCGACGACGCACGGTTTGGGTCAAACGCCGCCCGTGTGGAACACCGCGACGCGCTGATCGAATCGTTGCAGTCAGTCTTGTGCACCAGGCCTGCAGCCGAGTGGGTGGCCGCGTTGCGGGACCAGGGCATACCCGCTGGTCTGGTCAACGACATTGCCGAAGCATTTGCTGAAGCCGATCGCCTGGGACTTGATCCTGTGGTGGATGCGCCGGCCGCTGACGGGGCGACGACGGCGACAGTCAGATCGCCGCTGCATTTGTCCCGCACCCCGACCGTCGTGCGAAACGCTCCACCAGTCCTGGGGGAGCACGACGCGGAACTGCGACGCTGGTTGCAGGAGGACCACGACGCAGGCTGAGGGTCTCTGACAGCCACATACACTCGGATCATCATGGTCACCAGCACGATTCCGACCTCTGTCGATGACCCCGTCAACGCCCGGATCCTCAGCGTTTCTGAGGACCGCATCAAGGGGTTCCATCGCTATCCGCTGACCCGGATCGCGACGGAGTCCGGCGTCGACATCGACACCGTCATCGGCCGGATCGGGGCCATGTTGCAGGCCGGGACGATCCGGCGGGTTCGTCAGACCCTGATGGCCACAAGCCTTGCCCCGGGTGCCTTGGTGGCCTGGCAGGTGCCGTCTGATCGGCTGAAGGACGCCTTTGAGACGATGTTTGAAGACGACCCGTTCAGCGGGCACGTCGTGTTGCGGACCACCGACCGGCGGACCCCCGGCAGCGACTACAAGCTGTGGACCACGCTGAAGGTGCCTCGTCCCTTCGACATGGATGCCCATTGTCGGCACCTGATGACGCTGACGGGCGCGACGTCCTACAAATTGCTGCCTGCCAAGAAGTTGTTCGCACTAGGTGTCGGACATGTGCGACGCCGCCAGGTCGAACCGGGGGACAAGACCCCCGAACCAGGCCGGGTCCTGGACACGACCATCGTCGACTTGACCGAGCGGCAGTGGCAGGTGCTGATGGCCCTGAAGCGAGAGTTCACCGCCGCCGAACTGCGGCCTGACATCTGGGTTCCCCGGGCACAGGAGGCAGGTGAGACGATCGAGGACTTTTGTCGCATCGCGGAGGAATTGAATCAACGGCGTGTGATCGGTCGGTTCTCCACATTTTTGGAACATGTCAAGAAGCACGATGACGGGACTCGGGTCACCCGCTACAACGCGCTGTTCCACTGGCGGGTCCCAAAGGGAATGGAACTGCGCGCCGGTCAGGAAGTGGGTCGACACCACTGCATGACCCATGCCTACTGGCGCGAGGGGGGCCCGGCCTTCAGCAATGTCAACGTCATGGGGGTCAGTCACGGGACCGACAAGGACCTGGTCCTGGCACACAAGGCCGCGATCGATGCCCACCTTGAGTCGGAGGGCATCGGTGTCGACTACACCAACGTGTTCTGGGGCGGGCGCAGCGAGATCAAACCGAGCGAGATCAGCCCCATTCGCTACCGCCGATGGTGTCTGGAACAGGGGTTGGACCCCCAGACCATGCGCGCAGCGGCGTAGCAACAGACGGGGTTGCCGCGGATGGATAGGCTGCGCGGTGGTTTTGTGCGAGACCCCCATCACGACCTATGACACGAAGGACACACCGCTATGGCAGACATCACCCTGGGTGGAAACCCGGTCCACACCAATGGAGAACTTCCCGAAACGGGGTCCAGTGCCCCCGCGTTCACCCTGACCAAAAGTGACATGAGCGAGTTGTCCAGCAGCGATCTGGCAGGCAAGAAGATGGTGCTGAACATCTTTCCAAGCGTCGATACCAAGACCTGCGCCGCCAGCGTTCGGGAGTTCAACCAACGGGCCGTCGACATCGATGACACCGTTGTCGTGTGCGCATCCGCTGATCTGCCGTTTGCTCAAGCACGCTTTTGCGGGGCAGAGGGCATCGACAACGTCCAGATGGGCTCGGCCTTCCGCAATCCTGAGTTCTTGACCGACTATGGCGTGAAGATGGTCGACGGTGGTTTTGCCGGTCTGGCAGCGCGTGCGGTGGTCGTCACCGACGCTGATGGCAACGTGACCCACACCGAGTTGGTGTCCGAAGTGGGCCAAGAACCCGACTACGACGCGGCCATCGCTGCCCTGTAGGAAACCGTGTCACATCGGTGACATGGACAGGCCGTGCTGGTGCATTCCCAAGGTGGCGGCGTGGAAGGTACGGCATACTGACCGGACCGGGTCAGGTGGTTGTGGGGAAGCGATCATCGGACTCGACAGCGAGGCCCGTCCACGGACGGGCCTCGTTTGTCTTTTGGGTTCACCGTCTGCGCGATGTGACCGGGGGCGACAAAGGCGGCAGAAGATGTAAGGATCGCCCTATGACCGGCTGGGCCGAGGCTGGTCGAGAAGCCCGAATGACAGGAGGATCCCGAGATGGCACAGACCGTGCAGACCATCATCAACCGCAAAGGTGCCGAGGTGGTGACGATCACACCAGCAGCCACGCTGGGCAAGGCGGCCGCGCTGCTGGCAAGCCACAACATCGGGGCGGTGGTCGTCAGTGACGACGGCGAGACTGTCGCTGGCATCTTGAGCGAACGTGACATCGTCAGACGCTTCGCCTCTGACGAGGGTGTGGCCACCTCCTCCGTCTCGGTCGCAGCCACGATGACAAGCGACGTCCACGTGGCCGGTCCCGACACCTCCATCGACGATCTGATGCAGACGATGACAACCCATCGGGTCCGCCACGTGCCCGTCGTCGCCGACGGCAAACTGACCGGCATCGTCAGCATCGGTGACGTGGTGAAAAATCGTATGGATGAGTTGGAGATTCAAGCCAAGTCGTTGAAGGAATACGTGACCGGAAGCAGTTACTGACGTGGCTGACATCACCGTCGACGTCAGCAACCATATCGACATGGCTGAGTACGCCGCGGTCATGGACGGGTCCGGGTTGGGCGAACGCCGGCCGTACGCCGATGACAACCGTTTGGGGGCGCTGCTGGCCCGCAGCGCCCCGATCGTGACCGCCCGCAGCGACGAAGGCGCGCTTGTCGGTGTCGCCCGGTCCATCAGCGACGGGGGGTTCGTGACGTTCCTGTGCGACCTTGCCGTCGTCGAGGCCTATCAGGGGCAGGGGATCGCCCGACAGTTGGTCGAGGCCACACGCGATGCATGTCCCCAGACCCTGTTGATCGTGACCGCCGCCCCTGAGGTCGACCCGTTCTATGACCACCTGGGGCTGCGTCGCCATCATTCGACCTGGTATGGGCTGCCCGATGACCTTTCCGGCTTCCCCGACCCGCCGCCGCACACCTGATCAGTCGTCACGTACCCTGTCGGGTCATGCGTCGGACTTCGTGCGTGGTCGCCGCGGCTGTACTAATGTCCACGGCGGCCGGTTGTGGCGGTCAGGAGGAACGCATCGACGCCGTCAATGACGACATGACGTGCGCAGAGGTCGCCGCGGTCATCGCGACCGCGATCGCGCGGGGCACGACCTACGTGGGCCTTGAGGAGTCCGACGAATCCCTGTCTACCGACCTGGTCTTTGCGCTGTCGGGTGCCGAAGAACGTCCCGAATGCGTGTCCGACGCCGTTCGCAGCCGCGCCAGCGGCCTTCGGGCAACGATCGTCGGGAGTTAGGCATACCCGGTGCGCGGCCGCAGGCCGTCGAGCATCATGTCGACCGTGACCTCGACCAGCCCGTCGACGGTCAACTGCGGAAAGTCCTCGGAATGGTCCATGGCGCCAACCAATCCATGGCTGACGGCCCATAGTCCCACGGTGCAGGCGAAGGGGTCGACCTGCCTGAAGTCGCCCTCTTCTATTCCCTGCTGAACGATCTGTGCCATCTCGTTGATGATCTGCAGGCCGATCAGTTCGTCTTCTGGAACGCGTTGGAGAATCATCGATTTTGGCAACGTGCCGAACAACACCTTGTAGGCCACCGGGTGGGCCAGCCCGAAGTCGACATAGGCACGGATGCAGGCCTGTAACTGCTCGACCGGAGCCGCCGACCCGGATCGCGCGTGGTGCAACACCGCTGCCAGATCCTCAAACCGCCGATGGCACACGGCGATGAACAGATCTTCCTTGTCGGCGAAGTGGAGGTAGATCGACGTCGCCGTCACGCCGACCTCACCCGCGACCTGCCGCAACGACACGGCATCCATCGACCCTCGTTCACTCAGCAGCCGTTCGGTGACGTCCAGCAACTGGGTCCTCAATCGCTCGCCTTCTCCAGCCGGCGCGCGGTGGGCGCGCGTGGGCGGCTCGGGACGCACGATGTCGGTCATCCCTAGACCGTAGCGTCCTCCGGTTGTCGCGTGCCCGCGGCGGGGCCGGCGTCCTGGTCGGCTGCAATTGACTCACTGAACCCGTACCGGTCGTGCAGACGCCGAAGCGGACCGGGGGCCCACCAGTTGGCTTCGCCGGCCAAACGCATGAACGCCGGAACCA
>JBBSNE010000076.1:0-9822 GCA_038232815.1 Euzebyales bacterium
CATGGCCAACCACAGACCGTTGCGACCCCCACCCGTAGGGCCGGCCGTGCTGGCGGCACTGTAATCGACCATCACATAGACATCGAACATCACCGCTCATGATTTCCGTCGCCACCACCCACGACAACTCCGAACCCCGATCGAACCGACGAGGGTTGACACCTGCATCAGGTTGGTCTAGACCAATGTCCGGGTTGGTATAGACCATTTGTCCGGTTCGGATCGGCGAGGAGAGCATGGCAGGCCGCAAGCACCAGGGAACCAAGGAAGCGCTCGAGACCCTGATCGACACGCTGTCGGTCGGTGACGCGCTCCCGCCCGAGCGTGTGCTGGCCGCCCAGCTTGGGGTCTCTCGCATGACGTTGCGCCGAGCCCTTGATGACCTGTGGCGGATGGGCCGGGTGATCCGTCGCCAGGGCGCCGGCACGTTCGTGGCCGAACCCAAGATCGCCCAGATGCTCACCGTCACCTCGTTCTCCCAAGACATGCGGGCGCGCGGTCTGCTGCCCACCTCTCGCACGCTGTCGATGACCAGTATCTCGGCGGGCCCGCGACTGGCCCAGCAGCTTGCCGTCCCGCCCCACGAACCGGTGTTGCGGGTCCGGCGACTGCGCCTGGCCGACGCCACACCGATGGCCATCGAAACGTTGCACGTGCCCGCGACCATGGTCCCTGACCTGCAGCCCGACGACTTGGAGAACACCTCGTTCTATGCGCTGCTGGCAACGCGCTATGGCATTCAACTGGCACGCGGCACGCAGGTGATCGAGCCGACCGTGACCGACGAAGAAGAGTCTGACCTGCTGGGATGCCCCCCCAATTCCCCTGCCTTCTTGTTTGAACGCACGTCCTGGGATGGCGACAACAATGCCGTGGAATTCGTGCGGTCCATCTATCGGGGGGACCGCTACAAACTGACCGCACAGCTGCATCTGGACCGTCATGTCACGGAGCAGGTGTGAGCGGGCACCAGGGGCGGCTGGTCGCCGTGGATCTGGGGCGGACGAACTGCCGCTTGACCGATGATGCATGCACTGCCACGGTCATCCGTCCCAGCGGGGTCACGGTGGCAGACCCTGACGGGCCGGCGCGCGTCGTCGATCTTGTCATGTCCGGACTACAGCAACTACGACAGCAACTGGACGACCAGCCAATACACCGACTGGCGATCGGTGCCGCCGGAATCTTGGGCGCGCCCGCAGCCACAAAAGAGGCGGTCGAACGGCTGGGGGCGGAACTGCCGCATGCTGAACTGATGGTGACCAGCGACATCGTGACCGCTCATGCGGGGGCCTTGGACGATGGCCCCGGCGTCGTGCTGATCGCAGGAACCGGGGCGGTGGCCCTGGGAATCGCCGGCGATGGACGGTGGCACACAGTCGACGGCCACGGTGCCTTGCTGGATGACGCCGGGTCAGCGTTTGCCATCGGCCGGGCCGGGATCAAGGCAGCCCTGCGGCACCATGACGGCCGGCCAGGCGGCTCCCACAAACTGGCCCTGGCGGCTGGCCAGATCGCGCCCGTCGATGAATTGGTCGGCACGCTGCAATCCGCACGTAACGCCATACGTGACATCGCCGCGTTCGCCCCCACTGTTGCCACGACAGCACGGGAAGGCGACGCCGTGGCCCAACAGATTTTCCGCGACGCCGCCGATCAACTGGCTGCCACCGTCCTTGCCGCCATCCAGCACACCGGCATGGATGCCCCTCGGGTGGCCTTCCGCGGACCGGTGACCCAACAGCACGACCTGATCGCCACGCGGGTGAAGGACCGCGTCGCGACCGCGTGCCCTCACGTCCAGTGGCACGACACCGGCGCCGATGCGCTAACCGGGGCGCTGTCGCTGCTCCGGCATCCCGACGGAATCCACCGCGGCCTGTTGGTGCACAGGCAGCCGTCCATCCACGCGGGCAGCTGACCACATCACCACCTGACCAGACCCCTGACCCATCCACGACGAGCACAGGAGAAACACCATGCACATCCGCAGACTACTGGCGGTCCTTGCCGCCCTTGCGTTGTTCCTGACCGCGTGTGGCGGCGGCGACACCGCTGACACAACAGACACAGCAGAGGCGCCTGAGGCCACCGAAGCCCCTGAAGGCGCTGACGCCCCCGAGCCCGCTGACAGCCCCGACACAGCCGCGGTGACTGATGCTGCCGAGGAAAGCGAACCCGCCGAACCGGCTGGTGGTGGTGTGGAAGGCGAGCTGACCGTTTGGATCATGGAGCCAGGCAACGAAGAGGTGCAGGCGGTCGTCGATGACACCGCCGCGGCCTTCGAAGAGGAAAACGACGGGGTCACCGTCGACCTGCAATACGTCCCCTGGGGCAACGCTCACGACCAGTTCGTGACCGCCATCGGTGGTGGTCAGGTACCCGACGTGGCCGAGATGGGCACCACCTGGACCGCCGAGTTCGCCGAGTTGGGCGGCCTGGCCCCGATCGAGGGTGAGATGGGCGGGGACTATGTCGAGTCACTGGTCGACTCCGGCACCGTCGACGGCACCGCCTACGGCTATCCCTGGTACGCCGGTGCCCGTTCGCTGATCTATCGCACCGACATCCTGGAGGAGGCCGGTGTCGAGGTCCCCGAGACCTGGGACGACCTGTTGAGCGCTTCCGAAACCATTGCCGGGTCCACCGACATCGCGCCCATCCAGGTGGCTGGGGACTACACGCACATGCTGGTTCCCCTGCTGTGGCAGGCGGGTGGCGATGTCGCCACCTTCGAGGACGGAACCTGGGAGACCAACATCGACAGTGAGGAGGGTCGCGCGGCACTGCAGTACTACGTCGATCTGGCCGAATGGTCACCCGACAGTGCGGTGCAATGGAACTCCGTCGACATCCGTGAGAACTTCGCCAACGGCGACGCCGCGATGATGGTCGGCGGTGGCTGGGACCTTGCCGCCATCCTGAGCAACAGTCCGGACCTTGAGGGGAAGGTCGGGGTTGCGTTGTTGCCCGAAGGACCGGGCGGTAACCAGGACACCTTTGCCGGCGGCAGCCACTTCGTGACCTTCGCCGAATCCGACCAGCAAGAGTTGGCGACGCAGTTCATCGACTTCATGCTGCAATCCGACAACGTTGCGACCTTTGCCGACACGTTGGGCTTCCTGCCCGGCACCGTGTCGGGGGTCGAGGCCTCCAGCGCCTCTGAGGACGAGCTGTTTAGTCCGTTCGCCACCCAGTTGGTCGAGCATTCCCGGACCTATCCCGCCACCGCCGGCTGGGGTGCGGTAGAGGGTGACAAGACCTTCGTCAACGGTATTCAGGAGGTGTTGCAGGGCTCGACAACGGTCGATGAGGCAGCCGCCAAGATCGACCAGCAGGTGTCGGAGCTGCTGAACTCCTGATGACCGCCACGTCGGTCAGCCCGGGGCGCTCATGGCGCCAACGTTTCGACACTCGCATTCTGCCGGTCGTGTTGGTAACGCCGGCAATGGTGTTGATCACCGGGCTGATCGGCTGGCCGATCCTGCGAACCTTGTGGCTGTCCTTCCGCGAGGCTGGCCTGCGATCATTGACCACCGGCGAGTCGGACTTTGTGGGGCTGTCCAACTACGCCGAGGCACTGAGCGACCCACACCTGCGTCGGGTCGTCCTGGTCACGCTGGTCTTCGGACTGCTCTGTGTGGTCGGAACCATGACGCTTGGCATGGCAGCGGCACTGCTGTTGAACCGCCCCTTTCCCGGCCGGGTGTTTGTCACCCTGGCGGTGCTGTTGCCCTGGGCCATGCCACGGGTCGCGGCAGCCACCGTCTGGAAGTGGATGTTCAACGACCGCTATGGCTTCGTGAACTGGTCGCTCAGCAACCTCGGGCTGGACTTCGACGGCTATGCCTGGTTCGTCAGCCCGCTGCCCGCCTTCTTTGCCATCGGTGTGGTCGTGGTGTGGCAGTCTTTCCCGTTCGTCGCGATCAGCCTGTTGGCAGGACTGCAGTCCATTCCTGATGACGTCATCGACGCGGCACGTATCGACGGTGCCTCGGCCTGGCAGCGTCTGCGTCACGTGACCATGCCCATGTTGAAACCGGTGCTACTTGTGTTGATCGTGTTGTCCACCATTTGGGACTTCAAGGTCTTCGATCAGGTCTTTGTCATGACCGGCGGCGGGCCGGCCCGTTCCACCGAGGTGTTGAGCATCGCCACCTACCGCGAGGCGTTCACCCAGTTGGACTTCGGCCTTGGCTCGGCCCTGGCCATGCTGATGTTTGCGATCCTGGCCGTGGTCACCGTGATCTACATCCGGCTGATCAAGGAAGAAGAGGAGTTGTAGATGGCGACCATCACCCCACCCACCACGTCGGCCGGCAGGCCTGCGGCCGGCACCACAACAAGCCCTGGTGCCAGACGTCGGCGACGCAAGTCAGGGCGAGCCTTGGTGGGTCAGATCGCGACCATCGCCGGGGCTGTGGCTTTGGTGTCCTTCTCGGTGTTCCCGCTTCTATGGATGTTCATCACCTCGGTCAAGCCCGACTCGGAGATCTTGACGTCGGCGCCGGTGTTGTGGCCCAGCAGTTGGCAATGGTCGCGCTACGGCGAGGTGATCGACCGGGGGTTCGGTGACGCGCTGGTCAATTCACTGATCGTCACGCTGACCGTGACCCTGCTTGGGATCGTCGTGGCCGCCTTCGCGGGGTATGCCTTCGCCCGCACCCACGTCCCGCTGAAACGATGGTTGTTGCTGGTGGTGCTGGCAACCCAGATGTTTCCCGTCGTGGTGATGATCATCCCGTTGTTCACGGTGATGCGCAGCCTGGGCCTGCTTGACAATCTGGTCGGACTGGTCGTCAGCTACCTGTCATTCACCACACCCCTGGCGATCTGGATCTTGCGGGGGTTCTTTCGTGGGATACCTGTCGATGTGGAGGAAGCCGCCTGGGTGGACGGCGCCACCCGTTTCCAGGCGATGTGGCGGGTCGTCATGCCGATGGCCGGACCAGGCATCGCGGCGGCGGCCATCTTCGTGTTCATCGCCGCCTGGAACGAGTTCTTGTTCGCGTTGACCTTCGTCAAGGACGAAGCCCGGCAGACCCTGCCGGTTGCCCTGCAGTCGTTCGTTGGGCGGGCCAGCACCGACTACGGCGGGATCATGGCCTTCAGCGTGCTGTTCACGCTACCGGTCGTCATCTTCTTCTTGTTCCTGCACACCCGGTTGACCGACGGCATGGTCGCCGGCGCGGTCAAGGGCTGACCGATGTCGATCGGTGTGTCCTATTTCGGCAACCGCATCCTGCGGCACGTCGAAGCCGACATGGACGATCTGGTGGCCCGCGGCTTCGATGGCGTGTTGCACACGTTCAGCGAAAACGACTTGCACTGGTACCGCCAGCAGATGACCCGCATCGTGGAGGTCAGCAAACGTCGAGGGTTGGAGGTGCAAATCGGCCCTTGGGGATTCGGGCACCTGTTCGGGGGCGAAGCCGAATCGTTGTTGATGACCCGCCATCCCGAATGGGGTCAGGTCTTTGCCGATGGACGCCATGTCGGTGCAGCTTGTCCCAGCCGGCCCGAAGTTCGCACCGCGCTGAAGGAGTGGGCAACCGCGGCGGTGGAGTTGGGCGCGGACCGAGTGTTTTGGGACGAACCTCACTGGGCCCACCCCGTGCGCTTCGACCAACCTGCCGCTGCCTGGACATGCATCTGCGACGCCTGCAAAGACGACTTCACCAGACGCTACGACCACCAGATGCCGGGCGAACTGACCCCCGAGGTCCAACAATTCCGCGAGCAGGTCCTGACCGAGATGTTGGGTGAGTTGCTGCAGCACGTCGCTGGTCTGGGCGGCCGCTCGACGGTTTGCCTCCTGCCGCCGGTGGACGGTTTGCACGCTGTGGACTCATGGAGTGATGTCGCGGCCCTGCCCGGCCTTGACACCCTGTGCACCGATCCGTACTGGTCGTTCTTCGGCCAGGATCCGACCACGTTCGTGGGTGAGCTGGCCCGCCGAGTGGTGGACCTCTCGAGGACCTACGACCTGAACCCGCAGATCTGGATCCAGGGTTTCGGTCTGTCACCGGCACAGGGCCCGGAGATCCGAGAGGCCGTCGCTGCGGCCCGTCAGGCGGGTGTGACCGACCTGTGGACCTGGGGGTATGAGGCCTGTGGGCACATGTCGCATCTGAAAACCAAAGAGCCCCAGAAGGTGTGGGACATTTTGAGCGACGCCATGACGACCCCGGCAGGCATGGGTATCTCAGGCAGAGGTATCTGATGCGGCCAGACCACACTGAGATCCTGGACACGCTGGACACCGAAGGTCGCCTGCCGGACGCCAGGGATCTGGACCGACTTCCGCTTGAGGAACAGGTGCGTCTTGTCATCAGCCACAATGTCCTGGCGGTACAAGCGGTCGGCGACGCCGCAGCCGTGATCGCCGAAGCCGTGCAGGCGATTGCGGACCGACTGAACAGGGGCGGACGGCTGGTCCATGCCGGGGCGGGCACCTCGGGCCGGTTGGGCGTGATGGATGCTGCGGAAATCCCGCCGACCTTCGGCGCCACCGACCAGGTCGTTGCCGTGGTAGCGGGTGGGGAGCAGGCCGTGGCCACCGCCCAAGAGGCCGTGGAGGACGACGCGGCCCAGGCCTGCATCGACCTTGATTCCATCGGCCTGGGACCAACGGATGCGGTCGTTGCCACCAGTGCCTCCGGACGCACGCCTTATGGTCTGGGAGCGTTGACCCATGCGCAGCTTCGTGGGGCGCTTGGCGTCGCGGTGGTGAACAATCCTGATTCGACGATGGCTGCTGCGGCTGACATTGCCATCGTCGTGCCAACCGGACCGGAGGTCGTGGCCGGCTCCACCCGGATGAAAGCCGGCACAGCGCAAAAGGTCATACTGAATACGCTGTCGACCTTGGTCATGGTCGCGCTGGGCCGGACGTACGGCGATTTGATGGTCGACATGGTTGCCACCAACGCCAAGCTTGCGCGGCGGGCCCAGCGCATCGTCATGGAGGCCACGGGGGTGCCGGAGGATCGTGCGGTCGCCGTGCTCGCGGGGGCCGGCGGGGAGGTCAAGGTTGCCATCGTGATGGAACTGGCAGACGTCGACGTTGGCGCTGCCCGAAGCCTTTTGGAAGCGGCCGGCGGGCACGTCCGCCGTGCGCTGAGCGCCGCTGTGGAAATGCCATCACCGCCAGGCGCTTCTGAAGGGGATCCGCCATGATTCGTGTCGCCGGGGTGATGACCGGCACATCGGTGGACGGCATCGATGTCGCGGTGGTGGATCTGGATCCTGAAGCGGCCGATTGGACCGCGACGGTACGACACATGGCCACCTGCCCGTTCCCCGACGGGCTGGCCAGCCGTGTCCGAGCCGTCCTACCCCCCGCAACCAGCACCGTCGCCGACTGGTGCCGGTTGCACACGCAGGTGGGCGCGGCCATCGGCGCTGAGGTGTCCCGGGTCGCGGCGGCCCTCGGCACTGGCATCGACCTGGTGGTCATGCACGGCCAGACCCTGTATCACGATGTCGACAGGGGCCACGTCGCCGGAACCCTACAGATCGGACAGCCGGCCATCGTTGCTGAACAGACGGGCCTGCCTGTGGTGTCGGATCTGCGTGCTCGTGACGTTGCGGCCGGCGGGCAGGGAGCGCCATTGGTCGCTTGTCTGGACCAACTGTTGTTGGCGGGTCACGATCAGGTGGTTGCCGCTGTGAACCTGGGCGGTATCGCCAACATGACCGTGCTCGCGCCGGGGCGCCCGACGATGTCCTTCGACTGTGGTCCGGCCAACGTCCTGTTGGACTTGGCCGTCCAAACGAACAGCGGGGGACTGGTGGGGTATGACCGCGACGGGCATCTGGCTGGGACCGGAACGGTGGACGACACGATCCTGGGACGGTTGCTGGCTGATGAGTTCGTGGCCCTGCCCCCTCCCAAGACAACCGGCCGGGAGCGGTATCACCAGCCGTTCTTGGACGCGTTGGTCGACGGTCTGCCGCCGGTGGGACTGCCTGACTTGTTGGCGACGCTGGCGGTTGGCGTGGTGAGCATCATCAGCGCTGACCTTGCCCGGCTGGGGGTTACCAGGGCGTGGGCCTCAGGTGGCGGCGTGCACAACACCACGCTGTTCAAGTCGCTGGTGGCTGCGGCCGCTGACCGCGGAATAGACCTCGACACGACCGCGGCGTTGGGAGTCCCGGTCGATGCCAAAGAGGCCATTGCCTTCGCCGTCCTTGGGCTGTTGACGTGGGCGGAACTGCCTGGCAACGTCCCGGACGCCACCGGTGCATCCGGTCCTCGGATCCTGGGATCGTTGACGCCCGGCAAGGCTGGCTGGGGGGACCCTGGCCCGGTCGTGTCACCGCGCACGCTTCGGATGGTGCTGGAGGGGAATCTGCGATGAAGCTTGATGTCGATGCGGTTGTTGTGGACGGCACCATGGTGCTTGGCGACGTTGAGGTGGCTGACGGCCTGATCACCCGCCTGGGCCTTCCCGCCGCTGGTTCGGGCCGGATCGCGGCACCGGGGCTGGTGGACTTGCAGGTCAATGGGTTCGCCGGTGTCGATCTGCTGGCGGCGGACCGCGCCGGGGTCGACCATGTGGCCCGGGCGCTTGCGGCGGGTGGGGTCACTGCCTGGCAGCCAACCTTGATAACCGCCCCCGAGGAGGCCACCGCCCGGGCACTTGCCGTGTTTCGCACCGCACTGTCCGATCCGCCCTCGGGTGCCCGAATGGTCGGCATTCATCTGGAAGGTCCGTTCCTGGCCCCGTCCCGGCTGGGCACCCATCCCCCGGCGCATCGGCGTGATCCGGACCTCGCCCTGTTGCAGCGGATGCTTGACGATGGGGGTGTGACCACGGTCACGTTGGCGCCCGAACGGCCGGGGGCGATCGAGCTGATCGATCACCTGGTATCCGCAGGGATCGTGGTCTCTGCCGGTCATACCGACGCCGATGCCGATGCCGCGCACGCGGCGGTGGCCCATGGCGTCACCACGGTGACCCATCTGTTCAACGCCATGCGTCCATTCAAAGCCCGTGATCCGGGCATCGTCGGGGTTGCGCTTGGGTGTCCTGACGTGGTCGTGCAGATCATCGTCGATGGCCACCACCTGGGCCCTGACGCCGTACGCCTGGTGTTTGCAGCTGCTGCCGGGCGTGTGGCCCTGGTCACCGACGCAATCGCGGCTGCCGGAGCGGGCGACGGCCCCACCCACCTGGGCGAGGTACCGATCACGGTGGTCGACGGGGTGGCACGTCGAATCGACGGGACGCTGGCCGGTAGCACCCTGACCATGCTTGAGGCCGTCCGCAACTGTGTCGCACTCGGGGTGGACACGGCAACGGCGTTGCATGCCGCAACCGCGGTGCCCGCAACAGTCCTGGGACGCACAGACCTTGGGCGGGTACAGCGCGGCGGTCCGGCGGACCTCATCATCTTGGATGACAGTCTGGAACTGATCCAGGTCATTCTGGGCGGACAGCGGCTTGAAACATTGGGCGTATGAGCCGTTTGCAAAGGGAGATCCACCAGCAGCCCGCCGCGGCGGCGGACCTGCTGGCCACCGCAGCGGAACAGGTCAACTCGATCAGCGCATATGTCGTGGCACACGACATCAGGCACGTGGTGCTGGTTGCCCGCGGTTCCTCGGACAATGCCGCCCGCTACGGCAAATACCTCTTCGGCCTACGACACCGCTTGTCGGTCAGCCTGGCAACACCGTCGCTGCTGAGTGTCTACGGGGTGACCCCCAGGTTTCACGACAGTCTGGTCATCGCAGTGTCGCAGTCGGGCCAGTCACCCGACGTGGTGTCGGTCCTTGCCGCCGCCGCGGCACAAGGGCAACCGACCCTTGCGATC
>JBBSNE010000077.1:0-9797 GCA_038232815.1 Euzebyales bacterium
CGCCGCCTGTACAAGCGGCACGCCACTGCCGACCTGGTGCGTGTGATCGAGGAAAGCCCGCATCGGGTGCAACCACCCTGTCCCTACTACGGCGACTGCGGAGGTTGTCAGCTGCAACACATCGCCCCTGCCCATCAACTGCAACTCAAAGCCCAGGTCTTGACCGAACAACTGCAGCGCATCGGCAAGGTCGCCGATCCCCCGGTCCGCGGTGTCCGTGCACCCAGCGGTCCGTGGCCCTCGGGGTACCGGGCCTGGGCACGGATGGCTGTGGACGACGAGGGACGGCTTGGCTTCAGACGCGTACGCTCCCATGACGTCATCCCCATCGACGCCTGCCTGTTGTTGGACCGACGGACCCAAGCAGTGCGGGACGCTGTCGGTGACGGGTGGACGGGGGCTGAGGAGGTCACGCTGACCACCGGTGCAGACGACGCCGTGGTCGCGGTGGCCGGCGCCCCCGACCTGGCATCATTGCCCGAGGGGCCGTTCGGCCTGGTCGTCGGCGCAGACCGGTCAACGTCTGACCGGGGGCCGGACAAGGTCACGATCATGGTTCTTGGCCATGCCTTGCAAGCATCTGCCGGGACGTTCTTCCAGGCCGGACCGGGATGCGCGGAGTCGCTGGTCACCGCGGTGATGGACGTCACCGACGTCGGCCCGGGGGATACCGTGTGGGATCTGTATGCCGGTGGCGGCTTGTTGTCGGTGTTCCTGGCGGCCGCCGGCGCTTCCGTCACCGCTGTCGAAGCGGACCCCGTGGCCTGCGCCGACGCCACCGCGAACCTGGCCGAACACAACGCCCGTGTCATCACCTCCACGGTCGAGAAGGTGTTGCCGCAACTGCTCGTCGACACGGTTGACGTCATCGTGTTGGATCCCCCGCGACGTGGTGCCAACGCCGATGTGTGCCGCACGATCGCCATGGCCGGGGCACGCCAGATCGTCTACGTTGCCTGCGACCCGGCTGCGTTGTCCCGCGACACGGTGACGTTGCGCGACGAAGGCTATGACCTGACCAGCGTTGACGGCTTGGACCTGTTCGGCCACACCGCGCACGTGGAGGCGGTCGCCGTGTTCCGGCCGCACCTCAGCAGTCGTTAGTATTGTACTGACAGACACCGAGTCGGTCAGGAGGACGCATGTCAACGGAGGCCGATGACCTCTTGACATTGCAAGAGGCCGCAGACGAATTGAAGGTCCACTACATGACGGCCTACCGCTGGGTGCGGCGGGGGGACCTGGAAGCATTCAAGGCAGGCGGACGACTGCGCGTCCGGCGCACCGCGCTGGACGACTACATCGCGTCACGGCAGGTCGACACCGCACTGCCCGGCAACGGGGAGGGCAGCCGCAGGGACTGGAACATCCACATCACGCGTTTGACCGACCTGTTGCTTCGTGGCGAGGCGGCCGAGTCCAACGCCGTGGTCACAAAGATCATCGGTGACGGCGCCACGGCGGGGGAGATCTACACCCGGTTGTTGACCCCCGCCCTGCACCGCATCGGTGATCTGTGGGAGGACGGAAACGTCAACGTCGCAGTCGAGCATCGGGCCACGGAGGCCTGCGCCGACATCATGGGGCGACTGTCTGACCACTTCCGAAGGCGCGGACCACGTCGCGGGGTGGCCGTCACGCTGACCGCACCCGCTGAGACCCACGGCATCGCCACTGCCATGATCGCCGACTTCTTGCGCGGCGCTGGCTGGGAGGTCCATCACCTTGGCACCGATGTGCCCATCGCCGATCTGGCGGCCTTCATGGCCACCGTCCCAGCCGATGTGGTCTGTGTCAGCGTCAGTGAACAGATTCGCCCGGCCGTCTATGAACAGTTGGCGGCGGCCTGCGGCACCGCTCAGTTGATCATGGGTGGAGGAGGTACCGACCTGAGCCTTGCGGAGCCGCTTGGTATCACGGTTCTGGCGGATCCGGTGACGCTGGTCGAGCATCTGGAGGAAAATTTTTGATCCGGCAGGATGGGCCACATGACCGATCCCCGAATGTCACGTTCATTACCGCAGGCGGGCCCGGCGCGTGCCGCTGCGGTGTCTGAGGACACAAAACCGTCCGTCAGCTTGTACGACAGAGTTGGGGGCGATGACTTCTTCATCGATCTGGTTGATGCCTTCTACGCGCGGGTGGCGACGGACCCGGTCCTGCGACCGCTCTACCCCGATGCCGATCTTGCCGCTGCCAACGAGCGGCTACGCATGTTCTTGATCCAATACTGGGGCGGCCCGACGCGGTACAGCCAACAACGGGGTCACCCGCGTCTTCGCATGCGCCACGCCCCGTTTCCGGTCGGCGATGCACAGATCAGGGCATGGCTTGACAACATGCGAGAGGCACTGGATCACGTCGCCGCACCACCCGAGGTCGACACCGAACTGTGGGCTTATTTCCAACATGCGGCGGTGTTCATGAAGAACCAGCCCGAATGATCCTGCGGACTCATGGGTTTCTCCCAGGGCGCGTCGCTGATTGCCTACTACCTGCGCAACACGGACGTGCGCGCTGACGCCGACCGACAGACCGTCCACGGCGTGATCTTTGATTCGCCGTTGCTGTCGATGGGTTCAACGTTGGCCCAACAGGCCAGGCGTCGATCCATTCCCGGTCCCCTGATCCCACCTGTCCTGTACGGAACCCGGATGGTGGCCGGTCTCAAGGACCGCGTGGCTGCCAGACGCCCCGCAGGGCTTACCTATGAGCGGATCCCGGGTGCAGGACATGTCGAGGGATGGAACACCGACCCCAGACGGTATGCCCTGGCCGTCCGCACGTTTCTAAGCCGTGCATTCGCGGATTGAACACTCCTCCAAAGTGCTATCCCGTTGTCGACAGTTCTGCGGTGTCACCCAGGGTGGTCAACCAATGCTGCTCGGCCTCGCCCAGCGGCGTGGTGGCAGGGCCGCCGGTGGCAATCTCCTCCATGATTTGTTGCCAGTTCGCCGTGGGTTGAAGACGTGCCAACAACGAGTTGACCCCGAACTGGATGCGGTTCAACAAGATGTACTCCGGCGGCATGGTCAGACGCCGAAGTGTGGTTTCCATCCCCTCGGTGGGATCGGTGCTGGCGCTGATCAGCCGCCTGGCATAATCCCGTGAGTAGGTCCATTCGCGATCACCGGCCAACGGTTCGTACGCCAACGAGAACCAACGGCGGACCACCTCGAAGTCGATGCCCCGCCGATCCTGGGGCAGCAATCCGGCATCGGTCATCGCCCGTGCCAGCGCCGTGCTGCCGGTGGGGTCGCCTTGGTTGTCAGCCGCCACGGCCAGATGCAACGCACGAAGTTTGGCCCGGGCGTCGCTTGAGAACGTCCGTGCCGAGCCAAAGTCGATGAACGTCACCTTCCCCAGGTCATCGGCGCCGTCCGGTTTTTCAGGAAAGATGAAGTTGCCCGGATGCGGGTCGGCGTTGAAGATGCGGAAGCGGTACAACGACGAGAACACGAAGCGAAAGATCGCCTCGCCGTAGTGGTCGCGCGTCGTCGAATTGTCATCTGCCAACACCTGCTCAAACGTACGGCCAGCGACGAACCGACTGACCAGCACCCGGGGGCGACACCAGTCGTGGAAGACCTGCGGGACCGCAATTGCGGGGTGCCCGTTGAACCGGTCATAGAAGGCCTGCTGATAGGCCGCTTCCTTCTGGTAGTCCAGTTCGTCGCGAAGGCGTTCGCGAACCTCGTCGATCAACGGCTTGGTGTCAAGGTTCGGATGGCTGAGGTTGAACAGGGGGCGCAGTGCCGTCAAATTCCCCAAATCAGCCTGTACGGCTTCGGCGATACCAGGATGTTGGACCTTGATGGCCACCTCCGTACCGTCATCAAGTGCACCGCGGTGGACCTGTCCGATGGAGGCCACCGCGATCGGGTCGCGATCCCAACGGGCGAAGACGTGCCGGGGCGGGGCCCCGTACTGCTCGGTGATGCTTGCCTCGATGGCGGCGGTGTCGGTGGGAGGGGCCTGATCCAACAGCGCATTCAGACGATTGCGGTAGATGTCGTTGGTCTGGGTGTCCATGTCCATGTCGATGAAGGCCATCATCTGACCAAGCTTCATGGCGGCACCCTTCATGCCCCCCAACGTTTCGAACACCGCTTCGGCGATGGCTTCGTGGCCCGCGTCGGCCCCCGCAGAATCGCCACGCCGTTCTGCCCGGCGGGTGGAGACCATACCGGCCCCGGCCTTGGCACCGAGTTTTGCCAATGCGGCCGCGCGGCGGGCCCGGCCACCAAGTGCGGATTGTTCGCTCATTGATGCCATCGTTGCCGCTTGTGGGAGTTTCAACCGTGACGGGCTCAGAACCCGCCGGACTCCACGGCGTCCAAGACACCTTGTTGTCCCAACGCACCAAGGTTCAGGCTTGTGGTCCCGGTCTGGCCGTCAACGAAGGCCCATGCGGGCTGGCGGACACACCGAAGCGCTCCCACACCTCTCCGCTGACATCTGCCACGGTCACCATGTCGGTCAATCCGTGGCGATCGACGAACGCCTGCATCTCATCCACGCCGTCGCGGCTGGCGATCCCGATCACAGACGTGTTGTCGTCAAGCAGCTGCACAACCTGTGCAACCTCCGGGGCCTCCCGGTTGCACGTCGGTCACCATGGCGCCCAGAACCAGACCATCAGATCCTGTCCGGCGTAGTCAGCCCCATCAAACGGCTGGCCCGAGACCGTTTGCGCCTGAAAGTCCAAGATCTCCGGAGTGACCGCCACGCGATCGGGCTCTGTGGTCCCGTCCGCGGTTGTCGTCAAGCCCGACGATGCACTGGAGCCGGTCGTCGCCGGCGCAGCCGTTTGTTGGCCGCAGGCCGCTGCAACCAGCAGCAACGTGAGGAGCAGGACCAGACGACGCATCAGCGGCCAACTCTACTGTCATCTGCCCCAGCCGGGATTCACGCGTTCATGCCGTCAGCCGTGAACCCACCGCCAACCCCAGGGCTGCGCAGCCGACACCGGCGACAACGCTGATGACGACGTAGGCGCCACCCTGCAGGCGCGGGCGGGTCACGCCCTCGACGACAAACGTCGAGAACGTGGTCAGGCCTCCCAACAGGCCACTGCTGATGGCGATCAGGGCCAGGGGATGGTCGATGGTCCGAAGTGTGATCCCCAACGCAAAACTGCCAAGGAGGTTGACTGCCAGGGTGCCGTAGGGCCAGGTGTGGTTGCGGCAAGACAGCGCGGCGCGTATCACCGCGCCCACCGCACCCCCGGCCGCAACCACCAGCAGGGTCGTCATGTTGTCCCCCCGCCGCGCCGCCCCAATCGCAATCCCACCACGGCTGCAGCCAGACCAGCCAGGACCAGTGCGATGACGTAGCCAGGCCCGGCGATTGGACCGAGTTCGGCGGTCTGCACGGTCATGGCACCAAACGTGGTGAACGCTCCCAACACCCCGGTCCGCCAGAACGCGGCTGCCCGGTCGCGCATCGGCCGTGCCACCATCGCTCCCAGCACAAACGCGCCGACGATGTTGACGACAACGTTGCCGATGCTGATCGGATCGGCTGGTAGGACCAGATCCATGCCGTAGCGGGCGGCAGTGCCCAGTGCCCCGCCAAGGGCTATGGCCGACCACACCCGGCGGGACCCGGCGGCAGATGACATCGACCGACCTTACGCTGCGGACATGGATTCCGGGTTGATCGTTCGAGGCGTCCACATTCCGGAATCAGCGCTGGAATGGCGGTTCACGGGATCTGGTGGCCCCGGCGGACAGCACGCCAACACCGCCAACACCGCGGCAGAACTGCGGTTGAACCTGCGCGCCTGCGAGCAATTGGATGACCGTCTGAAACAGCGAATACGCCGCCGACTGGGCAACCGCATCACCACAGCGGATGAGCTGATCGTCCAATCAAGCCAGCACCGATCACAGACGCGCAATCGCGACGCGGCCCGACGCCGCATGACCGACCTACTGGACGAGGGCATCCGGCCCCCATCCAAACGGCGTAAACCCACCCGACCGACACGATCATCCAAACGCCGCCGGGTCGAGGACAAACGACGACGCGGCAAACTGAAGGCGAATCGGCAGGGCAAATTTCCAAGCGACTAGAGGGCGGGGCACAGGCCGGCCTCAGCGCCGTAACGACCGCCAGTGGCGTTCGGCCCGGCCGAAGGCATACCCCAATGGCTCATCGACGTCGTCGACGGCGCCCAACAATTCCTCCAATTCTTGTGACGTCTCGGCGATGTGCCGGGCCCGGGACATGTGGGTGAGCGATTCGTTGATCCCCACAACGCAGTCAGACCACTGTTGTGCAACCGCATCGACCTGCCACCCCGACATGTCCTGCAGGATGCCGGCCAACGTGTCCGCCAGCAGGTCCAGGCCGACGGGGACGGGAACCGGATCGACACGCCCCACGGGCAGGCATGACATGAGGGCAGCCCGGGCTTGCTCCAACCGCTCCACCTGGGCACAAAACACCGCATAGGGATCGGTGAGTTCAGGTGGCAGACGCCTTCGTCGCATGATCACCCTCCCGATAGTGCCGTTGCGGTGGGGCGAACCCGAAAACGCCCCGTAGCATCCGGACCATGCCCAGCTTTGCACCCGCCGATCTGACCCCTCGTGAAACTTATTTCCTGATGACCAGCATCGTGGTGCCGCGGCCCATCGCCTGGGTGGGTACGCGGAGCACCGCAGGGGTCGACAATGTCGCGCCACATTCGTATTTCAACATCATCTCCACTGACCCTCCCATCGTGCACTTCACCTCCGCCGGTCTGAAGGACACCTTGACCAACGTCCGGGCGACGGGTGTGTTCACCGTCTCCATCGTCAGCCGACCGCTGTTGCAGGCGATGAACACGACCTCGGCGGACTTCCCGTCTGACATCAGCGAGTTCGACCACGTCGACGTGACCAAGGCGGCTGGACAGACCGTCCAAGCCCCCTATGTGGCCGAAGCCAAGGCCGCAGTGGAATGCACGCTGCGGACCGTGGTGTCGATGGGTACGGGCCACATGGTGTTCGGCGACGTCACCCGCATGATCGTCGATGACCGGATCTGGACCGGTCAAGGACGGATTGACATCGCAGCGCTTGACCCCGTGGGGCGTTTGAGCGGCAGCCAGTACACGATGAGCGATGAGATCCTGCGACTGCCACGTCCGACGTGGGAGGAACTTCAAGCAACTGACAACCCAGCAAAATGACCCCGAAAGGCTATGAGAACCAGGCCGTGCTGAAGGACGGCCAGACCGTCCAGATACGACCCATACGCACCGACGATCTGGACGGGATGATGCGGATGTGGCAACGCCTGTCTCCGCAGACCATCCGCCTGCGGTTCTTCAGCCTTCGCAAAATGACCGCTGAACAGATGCGTCACCAGGTCCAGGTCGATTTTGACCAGAGGGTGGCCCTGGTGGCCGAACAGCATGGTGAGATCATCGGCGTCGGCCGCTTCGATCGTCTGCCCGATAATCAACAGACCGCGGAGTTTGCGGTCACCGTCGAAGATGCCGAGCAGGGGCGCGGACTGGGGACCTCACTGTTGCGGGCGTTGATGGCACCGGCCCGCGACCTGGGCGTGACCCACTTCCACGGGGACATCCTGACCGAGAACCGGTCGATGTTGCGGGTGATGCGTGAATCCGGTTTCGAACCCGCCATCAAGAACTACGGAGACACCCTCACGGCCACGTTCACGACCAGCCCGACCGAGGCACTGTTGCGCAGGGCCGGCGAGCAAGACCGCCGGGCCGCCAGAGCGGCTCTGTCCAGTGTGCTGAGCCCCGCGAGCATCGCGGTCGTCGGAGCGAGCCGCGACCCTTACACCGTTGGCGGAATGGTCTTGTCCAATTTGTTGCGGGGCGGCTATCAGGGACCGGTCTATCCGGTGAACTCCAGTGCCGATCACGTGCAGTCCATCACCGCCTACCCCTCACTGGCCGATTGCCCGACTGTCCCTGAGACCATCTATGTCTGCGTGCCCGCCCCACACACCGACGAGGTCATCGACCAAGCCGGTCGGCTGGGGGTCCGAGCCGCCGTGATCCTGGCGGCTGGTTTCGCCGAATCCGGCCCCGTGGGGGTACAGCTTGAGCAGCAGGTGCTGCGGACGGCCCGATCGCACGGCATCAGGCTGATCGGCCCGAACTGCATGGGGGTGATGAACACCGATCCACACGTGTCGATGAACGGCAGCTTGTCCCCCATCGTGCCTGGTGAGGGCGGTGTGGCGCTGTCCTCACAATCCGGTGCGTTGGGGTTGACCATCCTGGCAGCCGCGCAGCGGCTTGATGTCGGGCTCTCCTCGTTCGCCTCGATCGGCAACAAGGCCGACATCTCCTCAAACGACCTGCTGCAGTTCTGGGAGGAGGATGACAGCACCAAAGCGATCCTGCTGTACCTGGAATCATTCGGCAATCCCCGAAAATTCGGTCGTCTGGCTCGCAGGATCGGGCGCCGCAAGCCGATTGTCGCCGTCAAGTCCGGACGTGGGAACGCCGGTGCCGTCAAGGCACTGTTTGACCAGGCGGGGGTCATCAGGGTCGGCACGTTGGATCAGATGTTCAACGTCGCCAGGCTGCTGGCGAAACAGCCGTTGCCAGCGGGGGACCGCGTCGCGGTGGTGTCAAATGGTGGCGGTCCTGCGGCCCTGGCCGCGGATGCCTGCCTGGCGGCTGGGCTGCAGATGGCCGACCTGGGGGCCGAGAGCATTGCAGCGGCCCGACGTGCCGACGCCTATGGGACCGCCCCGGTCATCGTCCATCCCACCACGGCGGCCGAACAATACGGCGCAGTGCTGCGCGCGTTGATCAACGACCGGAATGCCGACGCGGTCATCGCCATTTTCATCCCACCGGTATCCATCGATGCCGACGAGGTGGCCGCGGCCATCGCTGAAGCTGCCGCTGCAGCAACCAAGCCCGTTGCGGTGGTGTTTTTGTCCATGGACGTTCCCCCACGGACATTGCGAAACGCCGGGGTCCCCGTCTATGTCTTTCCCGAGAGCGCTGCGGAGGCCATGGGCCACGCCGCTCGATACGCCGAATGGCGTGACCGTGATCTTGGCCGGGTCGTCACCTTCGACGACGTTGACATCGCTGCCGCCCGTCGGGTTGTCGACCGGGTGGCCGACGACGCAGCCGGCCGACCCGTCACCCTTGCCGCCGCCGCAAGCAACACCTTGCTCGAAGCCTTTGGGATCACCCCGGCGCCCAGTCGCGTGGCATCCTCCCCGGCGACTGCTGCAGAACTGGCGTCGGACCTCACCCCTCCGCTGGTGGTCAAACCCGCCGCAGCCGTGGACAAGGCCGGCCGCGGATTGGTCCACATGGACTTGCCCGACGCCACCGCGGTTGGACAGGCCATCGACGACATGGACCGGGGGTTGCGCGAGCGCGGGCAGGCCGATGTGGCAAACCAGGGTTGGCTGATTCAGCAGATGGTCCCCGACGGTGTCGAGATGATCATCCGCGTGCGGCAGGATCCCACCTTTGGTCCCATCGTCATGGCTGGTCTGGGTGGCGAGCTGATCGAGTTGCTGTCGAATCAGTCCATGCGGATCCTGCCCCTCACCGACGTCGACGTCGACGACATGTTGGTTGAACTGAAGGGGTATGAGATCCTCACCGGCGCACGCGGCAACCAACCGGTCGACGTTGTCTCCTTGCGGGTCTTGCTGTTGCGGATCGCCGCCCTGGTCGAGGCCGTCCCAGAGGTCGAATCCATCGATCTGGACCCGGTGTTCGTCAGGCGCCGAGGGATCTCGGTTGTGGACACCCGGATCGTGGTGGCACCGGGGCGCAAGGCCAGGGACCC
>JBBSNE010000078.1:0-9743 GCA_038232815.1 Euzebyales bacterium
GCGCCGCAGAGCACCCTCATGCAGGCCGATGTCAAGCCCTATGGCCATGGCCAGTTGTGGCCAGCTGTCGAGCGCGGCCAAAGGAGCCATGATCCGAAACCCACCTGCTTCCTCAACAGACCCGGTCACGTCGCCCGAGACCACACCCACCGTTTCATGACCAAGGGCGCGGCGCAGAAGCGGGCGTGAGACCAGCAACGCCTGAATTCGCGGCAGCGGGGTGGTTGTCTCACGCCGGCTCAACAGTCCGCGCACAACCCCCAACCGGTTTCCTTGAAGCCACGACCTGAACCCGACCATCGTCGTCGCCGCAAAGAACGGTATCGCCACGACCGGGAGGATGCCCAACACAACGGACGACACCCCGTTGAACAGCGCCAGCCCGATCAACAGGCCCAGCCCGAGCACGGCCAAGGGGAACGTTGTCTCAGTGATGGTGAACAGCAACCACGAGGCGACCGTGAGAACGAACAATGTCTGCCGAGGGGGTCCGGGAACCAGGCGTTGATCGTCTGTCGCGGACGTTGTGAAGTCAGACGACGGGGGTTCCAACAACCGGCGCAGACGATCGGCTTGGGCGTGCGAGACATACGACACCTCGATCTGCTCGGTATCCGCGGCGGAAACCGACACGGTGGACACGCCGAACAGGCGCCCCAGGATGTCGATGCGGACGTCGACGGTCTGGATACGGTCCCGAGGCATCGTCTGCACCCGTTTGACGAAGACGCCCTTGCGAAGCTCAAGGACCTCCGGTGACACGGTGTAGCGGGTGACCAGGTACCGCAAAACCGCATAGCCTAGTACTGCCACTGCGAGGAAGGTGTCGGGATCCAACACCTCGTCTGGAAGGAAGGGCAGTTCGACCGGCAACACCAGGGCGCCGATGATCGCCCAGGCCAACGCCCCCAGTTCTTTCACCATTGTCAGCGGATGCAAGCGCGCCGAGGCGTCCATCGTGGTCGAAACCGTCTCCTCCTCGCCGTCGCCCTCGCCGTGCGCGTCAGTGTTGGGCATGGGGGAGGAGTCGTAGCTGATGTCGGAGCCACTCAGCGGTCTCGGCGTCGAGATCCCGGATGTTGACATTCGGCGTACGGGCGCCGGCGGTGTGGACCGATAGGGATAGAAGGCCAAGCCGTGCCTGTAACGGCCCGGTAGAGGTGGTGACGTTTTGGATCCGGGATCTCGGGATCATCGCGATGGTGTGCACCACCACGCCGCTGCGAACCTCGAACAACTCATCAGTCAAGCGCCAACCCCACCGGCGGTGTTCCAGTGGTGTCCACCACAAGCCCACCCCGCCGATCACCATCGCCAGGACTGGCAACGGCCACCAGATCACACTGACACCAGCCGCCACGCGCAGCCCGATCATGATCATCAGCCCGACGACGAGTACACCGACGACGTTGAGGGCCAACCGCATCCAGCTGATCACCAGAGCAGAACGACCCAAGGGGTGAACGTCCTGGCTCACTGGGGGCGGAATCTCAGTGGTGGAGCCATCGGTCATAGGCATGGTTACGGTAGACCGATGAACTCCACAGAGCAGCCCCGCACCTTGTTGCAGCTTGCCGGCGCCCCCTCCGACCCGCCCGCCTTGGCCGACAGCGTGGTCGTGGTCATCGATGCCCAGCGAGAATATCTGGATGGCGGTCTGGCCCTTCCGGCCATCAAGCCGGCCCTTGACTCCATCGCCACACTGCTGGAGGCAGCCCGGTCGGCCGGCGCCCCGGTGATCCACGTGGCCCATGTCGGTCAGCCCGGCGGGTTGTTCGACCCGGACGAGGGTGGCGTCATCATCGACCAAGTCCGGCCCCAGGGGGACGAATCGGTGGTCACCAAGTCGTTGCCGAACGCCTTCGCCGGGACCACGCTGCGCGACGAGTTGTCGCAGCTGTCAGACCCCTCCCTGGTCCTGTGCGGGTTCATGACCCACATGTGCGTCAGCTCGACCGCCAGGGCGGCCCTTGATCTGGGCCTGAAGACCACCGTCGTCCATGACGCGACCGCAACCCGTGACCTGCCCGCGGCCGACGGGACCGGCGGCGCACTGAGCCATGACCAGGTGCACCAAGCCGCGCTGGCCGGACTGGCCGATCGGTTCAGTCTGGTCACCGACGTCGCCACACTGCTCGGATAGGCCTGGTCAGCCGTCTCCGGCGACTGCTGACCGCACTGCCTGCAGGTTGCATGTCATCTGCTTGCGCAGATCCCCGAGTCGGCCGGCGATCAACCGCTCCTCCTGATCAGGGTTGTCGCGGATGGCAGCGGTCAGCCCCGAGCGTCCGGGTCCGAGCACCGTCCATTGCCGCAGGATGGTGCCCGCCCCGTCCGGGGTCAGCTGGTATCCCCAGGTCGAGATGTGCTCGTCGGGTGACCAGACCTCATAGGTGAACCGTCGCGGGGGGTCGTATTCGGTCACCGTGCAGTGGGTTTCCCAGTCCCTTCCCCAGCGGCTGTTGTGGCCGATGAATTGGGCCCCTACCGCGGGTCGGTCGGCCGCCCCCTGCCAGTTGACCGCCTGCAATTCCTTGCTGTGCGCAACCGGCAGGGTGATGTCGCTGATGACAGGCCAGACCGTCTGCGGGTCGGCGGCCAGCGCGATGGTCGCCTCAGTCGCCGGGCCGTCCGCGAATCGCACCATGCCAGTCAACCTACGTGGCCAGTCAACCTACGTGGCCAGTCAACCTACGTGGCCAGTCAACCTACGTGGCCGATCAACCTACGTGGCCCGAGGGTCGTTCGGCCAGTTGCCTGGCAGCGGCGACAATCTGGGCAGTATTGATCAGCACCGTGTCGGCGGCCGGCCCCAGCGGGATGAAGGAGTCCACTGCCTGGACCGCGCCGAACGCCCCTGATAATTCGGCGTGGACCGTTCCGGCAATCAGTGCGTCCGCAATCCCTCCTCCCGTGGCCCGGCATTCGTCGGCGACCAGCAGCCTGCCGCTATCGGCCACGCGGCTGACCACCGCGTCGATCGGGAGGGGGTTCAGCCACCGCAGGTCCACGACCTCTGCGTGGATGCCGTCTGCCCGCAACGTCTTTGCCGCCTGCAGCGCCATCCGCACCCCGTTGCCGTAGGTGGCGATCGTCATTTCGGCTGGGCGCCCCTCAGGTGGGTACACCCCCAACTCGCCGGGCAGGATCGGATCGCTTCCGGGCGGTGGATAGTCAAACAACCAGCCGGCGTCCCCCTCGATGTACAGGTCCTTTTCGTGGTACAGGGCGATGGGTTCGAGGAAGGCCACGACCCGGCCGTCGGCGGAGGCCATCGCGGTGGCCGTCCGCAACATGCGGGCGGCTTCGTCGCCACGCGAGGGGCAGGCGATCGCAAGGCCCGGAATGTCTCGCAGGGCACCGATGGCGTTGTCGTTGTGGAAATGGCCGCCAAAGCCCTTCTGATAGGCCAGGCCGGCGATGCGGATGACCATCGGGTTGGTGAACTGACCGGCACTGAAGAACGACAGCGACGCTGCCTCCCCCCGAACCTGGTCCAACGCATTGTGGATGTAGGCCAGGTATTGGATCTCGGGGAGGGGAAGGAACCCTAGCAGACCCGCCCCCTGGGCGATACCAAGGACCGTCGTCTCGTCCAACAACGTGTCGAACACGCGGTCGTGACCGAAACGTTTCTGTAGGCCCGCGGTCACGTGGTACACGCCACCCTTGCGGCCCACGTCTTCGCCGAAGACCAGCGCCTGGGGGCGGCGGGCCAACTCGTCGTGCAGGGCGGCGTTGATGTGGGCGGCCATGGTGCGGCGGGCCGGGGCGGTGGCGTGTTCCGGTAGGTCGTTGCTCCAGGCCCTTGCGCGATCTGCGTGGCCCAGGCCGCCACGGGCCTGGTCGATCACGTCGGGGGGGGAGTGGGGCGCCAATGGGGCCACGACCTCGGCGGCGGTCTGCAGCGTCGGAGCGCCGGCCAGTCGGTCGGCGGTGTCCTGGACGTGGGCGTCGACATCAGCGGCCAGCGCAGCGGCCTGGGCTGCGGTCAACGCGCCCAGGGCCACCAGGCGGCGGCCAGCCGCAGCGATCGGGTCCCTGGCCTCGTCGTCGGTGATGTCAGTCTGGGGGCGATAGGCGGCCTCCACATCAGAACCGGCGTGGCCCCACAACCGCACGGTGTCCAGGTGCACAAAGACCGGCGCCCGGGTGTCGCGGCACCAGCCGATGGCCTCTTCGACCTGGCTCCAGACCTGGTCAATTGGTCCGGTGGCATGGACATAGCGCAGGTGGGGGAGGTGGCCGAAGGATCCGGCGATCCACCGCCTGGGGGTGTCGACGCTGATGCCCAGGCCGTTGTCCTCGCAGACGAACACGATGGGGGCGCGGGCGCCCCGGCGTTGGGCGTACCGGGCGGCGTTGATGCCGGCCAGGGCAGAGGCGTGGTTGGCCGAGGCGTCCCCGAACGAGCACACGATAATCGAGTCGGCGGGGATCGGTAGAGGATGATGCAACCGGCCGGCCCGTTGGATGGCAAAGGCCGTGCCGACGGCCTTGGGCAGGTGCGAGGCGATGGTGGAAGTCTGGGGCGGGATCCACATCGGGGCGGACCCCCAGACCTTGTGGCGGCCTTGCGAGATCGGGTCGTCCGCGGCGGCGGTGAACGAGCGGACCGTGTCGGCGACCGGGTCGATAGCTGGCATCTGGCGGCTGCGCGCCATGACGAACCCGCCGGAGCGGTAGTGCAGGAACGCCGGGTCGGTCGACCGGGTCAGCGCACCCAGAACCGCGTTCAGCTCATGACCTGCGGAGGAGATCGTGTAATAGGACTGGCCGCTTGCCTTCAAGCGACGGGCGGCAACGTCCAGCGACCGGGACGTCAACATGTCGGCCAGCAGGTCCCGTGCACGGGCGGCCGTCAACAAGCCGGTCAGGACATCGTCGTCGGCTAGTGGCTGTTCGGCGGAGGGGGCATCGGACAGTGCCTGTGCCAAGCGCGTCTGGACAATCTGAACCCGGGTCTGCATGGGGCGCCACGATACGCCGCACCCCGCACTGAGTCGGATCGTGCCCCCCCGTTGTCGGGCGATCCGACACACCCCGCTGGTCCGTTTACGCCGGGGACACAAGCCTGTCCAACGCAGCGTCGATGGACGACTCGCCGCCGACCACCTCAAACACCTGCTTGGCCATGTCCTGTCGGTCCAAGACTTGGGCGATGACCTCGGCGACGTCGGCCCGGGCAATCTCGCCCCGGTCGACATGGCGGGCCAACGTCACGCCGCCGGTGGGAGGCTCGTCGGTCAGCCGGCCCGGTCTCACTATGGTCCAGGCCAGATCGCTGTCCATCAGCTCGGCGTCGGCGCGCGCCTTGGCCCGTAGATAGACGTCAAAGACCTCATCACCCTCCGGCGGATGATCGGTTCCCATTGCGCTGATCATCACGTAGCGGTCCACGCCAGCCGACGCACACGCATCCTTCAGCTTCACCGCGCCGGCGTAGTCGACCGACTCCTTGCGGGCCGCCCCGCTACCGGGACCAGCACCTGCGGCGAACACCACGGCGTCGCAGTCGGCAAAGGACTGTGCCAGTTCGGAGGCAGTGGCATCTTCCAGGTCCGCCAGGACGATCGTGCCCCCCGCCTGGGTGACATCGGCATCGTGATCGGCAGTGCGGACCAGCGACCTGACCTGGGCGCCCCGCTCACGCAACAATTGCGTCAGCAGCAAAGCGATGCTTCCGTGTCCGCCGGCAATGGCAATTGTTGGCATAGGCCTCGGACTATCCCATGCGGCCTGTCGCGGGGCAACGGGTGAGCCCCCCCTGGCCGTATTGCATAATCATGCACCTAAGTGCATAGTGGGGCATATGGATGTCGGCATCGTTGGAGGTTCTGGGTACGGCGGCGCGGAGTTGCTGCGCCTTCTGGCCGGGCATTCGACGTTGAAGGTCCGGACGGTGGCGGCCGGATCCGCGGCGGGCAAGGACCTGGCCGAGGTGTTTCCGCACCTGGGCATGACCGGGACCCTTGCCCCGTCGACCCCGGCCGCGTTGGACGGCTGTGACCTTGTCTTCCTGGCCACGCCCCACGCGGTCTCCCTGGAGCTGGCCCCGTCATTGCTGGATCAAGGCGCGACCGTGGTCGACCTTTCCGGCGCCTTTCGTTTACGTCCCGACGCGTTCACCGAGTGGTACGGGCTGGCTCACACCGCCCCGGAGTTGACCCCCGCGGTCTACGGCCTGCCCGAGCTGTTCCGGGACCACATCGTCGGTGCCGACCTGATCGCTGGCCCCGGGTGCTATCCAACCGCCACCCTGCTGGCCCTGGCGCCGTTGGTTGGGCTGGTCGATCCTGCGAGCGTCACCGTCGTCGGCATGTCCGGCTCAAGCGGTGCCGGAAAGGGACTGCGCGACGACCTGCATGTCAGCCATGCGATCGGCAATACCGGTGCCTACGCCGCCCCACGTCATCGCCACACCCCAGAGATCGAGGCCCAATGGGAGCGTCTGACCGGCACTGCGTCCCCAGTGTCGTTCACCCCTCACCTGGTCCCGCAGGTCCGTGGCATGGTCGTGACGTTGAACGCCACCATCACGGAACAGCCTGGCGATGTCCGCCAGGCCTATCGCGATCATTACGACACCGAACCCTTCGTGACCCTCCTTCCCGAGGACACCTGGCCCCAGTCGACCCACGTCATCGGCGCCAACACCGCCCACGTCGGCGTGGCCGTCGACGAACGCACCGGACGGGTCACCGCCAGCTGCGCCATCGACAACCTGACCAAGGGCGCGGCCGGCCAAGCGCTGCAGGCCGCCAACGTCGCCTTGGGCCTGCCGGAGGGCGACGGGCTGCCCACCATGGCGGTGTACCCATGACGATCACCCACCAGGTCAACCGTTTGGACGAGGGGGTGACCGCCCCATGGGGTTTCGCGGCTGCCGGAGTGACTGCCGGGTTGAAGCCGTCCGGCAAGCCGGACATGGCGATTGTCGTGGCCGAGGACACCGCGACCGCAGCCGCGGTGCTGACCACCAACCAGGTCAAGGCCGCCCCGGTCGTCGTGACCGCAGAGCACCTCCAGGCCAGTGGCGGCAAGGCCAGAGCCGTATTGCTGAACGCCGGTTCGGCCAATGTCTGCTGTGGGTCCGACGGCCTGGCCCTGGCTCGAGAGGCGGCCCAAGCAACCGCCACGCTGTTGGGCTGCGCATTCCAACAGGTCCTGCTCTGCTCCACCGGCGTCATCGGCGTTCCCGTTCCGCGTCAGCCGTACCTGGCCGGTATTTCTGCCTTGGTGGGGGCAGTTTCACCCGTGGGTGGTGACGACGCCGCGCAGGCGATCATGACCACCGACCTGGTGGCCAAGCAAGCCGCAGTCCATGTCACCGACAGCGAAGGCGGGTCGGTCACCATCGGGGGGATGTGCAAGGGCTCGGGCATGATCGCCCCGGCCATGGCGACGATGTTGGCCGTTGTGACCACCGACGCCTCTGTGGACCCGGACACTGCCCACGCCATGTTGAGCCGTGCGGTTGACCTCAGTTTCAACCGCATCAGCGTGGACGGGGTGATGTCGACCAATGACACCGTGGTGTTGTTGGCCAGTGGCACGGCGGCCACGCCTGTGGATCCAGGGGCACTCGAGGACGGCCTGACCCGAGTACTACAGGACCTGGCGACCCAGATCGTTCGCGATGGCGAGGGTGCAAACCGCCTGGCCCGGATCACCGTCACGGGTGCCCCCAGCGAAACCGATGCCCTGACGGTTGCCCGTCAGGTGGCCACCGACAGCCTGGTCAAGACCGCTCTGGCCGGGGCCGACCCCAACTGGGGTCGGATCATCGCGGCGGTGGGCGCCGCCCCGGTCCCCATAGAAACCGATCTGATCGACATCGCCGTGGGCGGGGTCACCGTGTGCGGGGGAGGGGTAAAGGCCGACTTTGATCAGACCGTCGCGCAAAAGGCCATGGCCGGTGAGGAGGTCGAGGTTGAGATCAACCTGGGCCTGGGCGACGCGCAGGCGACCTTCCTCACCTGCGATTTGACTCACGGCTACATCACCATCAACGCAGAGTACACGACATGACCGTCGAGGCCGCCGCTCTGGCCGCCCCCTTGGAAGGGTTGTCGTCTTTGTCCGCGTGGGCGACCCATTTGCGACAAGCCTCGGATGAGCCGGCCGATCGGCCCCTAGGCCCGAACAGCACCGGAACCTCGACATGACCGTCGTGATGACCGACCGGACCAAGGTCGCGCAGGACAAGGCCCGGGTGCTGCAAGAGGCGCTGCCCTGGATGACCCGCTGGTCGGGGCGGACGGTCGTGGTCAAGTACGGCGGGAACGCGTTGAGCGGAAGCGCAGAGACCCCGAACAAAGCCTCGGTCGAACAGCCGGGTGAGGATCCCTCCTTTGCCGCCGATATCGCCCTGCTGCGCAGTGTCGGCGTCCGAGTGGTGGTCGTGCACGGCGGGGGCCCACAGATCTCGGCGCTGGCTGATCGCCTGGGGCTACCCACCCGGTTCGTCGACGGCAAACGGGTCACCGACGACGCCACCCTGCAAGCAGTCCAGATGGCGTTGCTGGGCCAGGTCAACCCCATGCTGGTCCGCATGATCGCCGATGCCGGCGCTCAAGCCGTCGGGGTCGCGGGAACCGATTCGGGTCTGGTCACCGCCGCGTCCACAGACGACCGGATGGGCTTGGTCGGGGAGGTCGCCTCCGTTGACCCCACCCTGTTGAACCAACTGTTGGACAGCGGCCGTGTGCCGGTCATGGCCACCTTGTGCGCAACCGGCGATGGCCGGATCGTCAACGTCAACGCCGACACCGTGGCGGGTGCGATCGCCGTGGCGCTGGGTGCCGACAAACTGATCTACCTGACCAACGTCGCCGGCCTGTACGACAACTTCGGCACGCCCGACTCGACTCTCCTCAGCGAGGTCGGGGTCGACCGCTTGGAACAGATGCTGGCCGATGATGAACTGGTCACCGGCATGATCCCCAAGATCACCAGCATCATCGGGGCCCTGACCGGGGGCGTTCCACAGGCCCACCTGCTGGACGGCAGGGTCAGGCACGCACTGCTGCTGGAGATCTTCACCGATTCCGGTATCGGCACCATGGTTTCTCCATCAGCCCCCGTCCCAACCACCCCCGCCCATATCGCCCCCGTCGGACAGAAGCCATGATCTCAACCCCGCCAGCACCCGCACACGACCTGACCGAGGACGACGTCCTGCTGCCGACCTATGGCCCACGCCCCGCGACATTTGTCAGCGGCGCGGGGTCGTGGCTGACCGACGCCAACGGCGATCGCTATCTGGACTTCCTCTGCGGCCTTGCGGTCACGGGACTTGGCCATGCCCACCCCGCCGTCACCGCCGCGGTCGCCGAGCAAGCGGCCACGTTGACCCATACCTCCAACCTGTTTGGCACCAAACCGGCGCTGGAACTGGCTGACCGGCTTCGCTCCACCTCGGGTTGGGGCGACGGACGGACGTTCTTCTGCAATTCCGGCGCTGAAGCCAACGAGGCCGCGTTGAAACTGGCTCGCCGCCACGGCAAGCACCAGGACCCGGCCAAGGTCGGCGTGGTTGCCCTGAACGGGGGCTTCCATGGTCGCTTGATGGGGGCCCTGAAGCTGACCGGCAACCCGGACAAGCACGCCCCGTTCGAACCGCTCGGCACCTGGACGACCCACGTCCCCCCTGATGACCCAGACGCGCTGACCGCCGCGGTGAACAACAACACCTGCGCCGTGTGGCTGGAAGTGGTGCAGGGGGAGGGGGGCGTGCGACC